>NZ_JAVRCL010000048.1:22239-65948 GCF_034530775.1 Nostoc sp. DedSLP04
GTACTGGCACAACAGGCACTGGAACTGGGACAACGGGCAGTGGAACCGGGACAACAGGCACTGGCTTAGGTACTGGAACTACAGGTACTGGCACAACAGGCACTGGAACTGGGACAACGGGCAGTGGAACCGGGACAACGGGCGGTGGAACAACAGGCACTGATGCCACAGGTAGTGGAACTACAGGTAGTGGAACAACGGGCGGTGGAACAACAGGCACTGATGCCACAGGTAGTGGAACTACAGGCAGTGGAACAACGGGCACTGATGCTACAGGTAGTGGAACAACAGGCAGTGGAACAACGGGTACTGATACCACAGGTAGTGGAACAACAGGCACTGGCACTGATGCCACAGGTACTAACAGAAATACAGGTGTCGCAGCTTCCGAAAGAACTAGCGATCGCGGTTTCAATTTTGGTTGGCTAGGTTTACTTGGTCTAGCTGGTTTAGCTGGACTGCGTAATCGCGAAAAAGTCCGGGCTTATAGAGATCCCGATGAAGTAACAGGTTCTCGCTCTAGATAGTATTCACCACACTCTAGGTTAAAGTGTGAATTACCCCCCTTAATCCCCCCGATGTATTGGGGGGAAACAGGAAAATCTAGTTCCCTCCCCAATACATACGGGGAGGGTTAGGGTGGGGTAAAACCTTGGGTTTTTCAGCTATCTACTTCAGATTTGTGTATACACCGTAGCTTCTAGGAGGGCACAGCCATAGGTTGTGCCCTCTACGTCTTTTGGAAATATGACGCGATCGCAGCTGTATCCGTAGGTTGTACAAAACCAACCTGACCAACAGTAACATTCAGGTAATTGAGATGCGAAGTTGAAATGATTACTTTATGTCAATTAAAAACCGCTAGATAATCTGTCGCATAATGATGAAGTGAAACACTGATAGTTCGCTACAGTTCAACTATCAGCTTCTGTAATCACAAGAGAATGGCTCAGAACGATACCGTTAAAAATATTATCTAAAAATTCATATATTTCAGTACAAAATAGTCAATTATTTTTTGGGCGAAATTTACCGAAAAAATCGATGCAAAGCGCATCATTGACGACAAAGACAGTCAAACCTGATTTACTTAAATGTCAATCAGAGAAAAAAAGCTGTAACAAACTCTACTAAATTGTGGATAAAAATCCGTTAACTTTATAAAACTGATCAATGTAATTCAGGCTACATAAAAATGCGCCTAGAGCAGTTGCAAGCCTTTCTAGCGATCGCCCAAACCGGCAGCTTTCAACAAGCAGCGCGAACATCTGGTGTTACCCAATCGACGATTAGTCGCCAAATCCAAGCATTAGAAGCAGATTTGGGAATAGAACTGTTTCACAGAAGCACTCATGCCAAACTGACACTAGGAGGCGAACGTTTGTTACCCCGCGTTCGTAAAATTTGTCAAGAGTGGCAGACTGCTACAGAAGAATTAGCCGATTTAATCGCTGGAAAGCAACCAGAGCTTTGCATTGCCGTGATTCACTCTCTCTGTGGATCTTACTTACCACCAGTGTTGCAAAAATTTTGTCATGATTATCCAGATGTGCAATTGCGGGTGACTTCATTGGGAAGCGATCGCGCCCTGAAAGTCCTCAAAGATGGATTGGTGGATTTAGCAATTGTGATGAATAATCGCTTTTTAACCACCAGTAGAGAAATGGTGGTAGAAGTACTTTATGATGAACCTATAGAAGTTTTAACCGCAGCCAATCATCCCCTGGCACAATATGAATGCGTCCCTTGGTCGGAGCTAATTCGTTATCCCCAAGTGGTTTTTAAAGATGGTTATGGGATGCAACGCTTAATACAAGATAAATTTGAGCGGATGGAAGCCACACTCCAGTCGGCTTTAGAGGTAAATACCCTAGATGCCTTCCGGGGAGTTGTGCGCCAAGGGAAATTGATAGCTTTGCTACCTCAATCAGCATTACTGGAAGCACATCTTGACCCTACCCTGGCGATTCGTTCTTTAGCCAGTAATAATACTAATGGTTTAGCAGATGGTTCCAGTTTGACTCGACGGGTAGTTATGGTGACAACTCAAGATCGTCTGCAAATTCCTCCCATTAAACATTTTTGGCAACTCGTGCAAGAAAATATTCCACTGCAAATTAACCAGCAGCGATCGCCTTCGTCAACTGCGATTTTATTGGACAACGTAAGTTAATTAAAGCAACGCGATCGCAATTTTAAAAATTCCAGCGAAAAAAATAATCTATCGCAGGGCGCACAGCTAGCTGTACGCCCCTACTTCAGTTTAATAAGCATCCATTGGCAGACAAGAACAAACAAAATTGCGATCGCCAAAGGCTGCATCAATGCGACCGACAGCTGGCCAGAATTTATATTCGCGTGTCCAAGGCGCGGGATAGGCAGCTTGTTCGCGAGAATAGGGATGCTGCCATTCTCCGGTAATTAAACTTTCGGCAGTGTGGGGTGCGTTCTTCAAAAGATTATCTTGGATATCCACCTTGCCAACTTCTATTTCGGCAATTTCTTGACGAATAGAAATCAACGCATCACAGAAACGATCCAACTCTTGCTTAGATTCACTTTCTGTAGGTTCCACCATGATTGTACCCCCTACAGGCCAGGAGACAGTCGGCGCATGGAAACCGTAATCGATCAGACGCTTGGCAACATCATCGATTTCGATCGCAGCCGATTTTTTGAGCGATCGTAAATCTAAAATACATTCATGGGCAACTAGACCATTTTTCCCCTGATACAAAACCGGATAGTATGACTCTAGTTTCTTGGCAATGTAGTTAGCGTTGAGAATCGCTACTTTAGTTGCTTGGGTTAAACCATCTGTACCCATCATGGCGATGTACATCCAAGAAATCACCAAGATACTCGCACTACCCCAAGGCGCAGCCGCCACAGCACCAATATGTGAGTGCTGAGTTGAGTCGTTGATAGTAACAACAGGATGTCCGGGTAGAAAAGGCACAAGATGAGATGCAACGCCAATGGGCCCCATACCGGGGCCACCGCCACCATGAGGAATACAGAAAGTTTTGTGCAGATTCAAGTGACAGACATCCGCGCCAATATCTCCAGGACGGCAAATTCCCACCTGGGCGTTCATATTTGCCCCATCCATATAAACCTGTCCACCATAACTATGGACAACAGCGCAGATTTCCTGAATTGGCTCCTCAAACACACCGTGAGTTGAGGGATATGTCACCATTAAGGCGGCTAATTCATTGCTGTGTTTTTCTGCCTTCGCCTTCAAGTCAGCAACATCAATATTACCTTGTGAGTCACAAGCAACAGCCACCACCTTCATCCCGCACATCACCGCACTCGCTGGGTTTGTCCCGTGTGCAGAAGTGGGAATTAAACAAACATTGCGATGTGCTTCGCCCCGATTTTCGTGATATTGACGAATTACTAAAAGTCCAGCATATTCGCCCTGAGAACCAGCATTTGGTTGTAAAGAAATTCCCGCAAACCCGGTAATTTCAGCTAACCATGCCTCAAGTTGCTGGAATAGGATTTGATAACCTTGCGTTTGCGACGCTGGGGCAAATGGATGAATCTTGCCAAATTCCTCCCAACTTACCGGAATCATCTCAGCAGTTGCATTCAACTTCATTGTGCAAGAACCCAAGGGAATCATCGATGTCGTTAACGATAAGTCCTTGCTTTCAAGTTTGTGCAGATAGCGCAATAACTCAGTTTCTGAGTGATAACGGTTAAATACAGGATGGGTAAGATAAGTGCTTTGACGGCTAAATGGTTCACCGCTTAAACCTGATTGCTGAGTTATCCATTCCATCTCTTGGACATTCAAAACAAACCGTAGCTCATCTGTCCCTGCAAAAATTTGGCATATATCTCGCACATCATCCAATGTGGTAGTCTCATCCACCGAGATACCAACAGTAGATGTATCAAAAATACGCAGGTTAATTTGACAGGCTTCAGCAGCTTGTAAAATTTCTTGCAGAGGTTTAGTTCCTAACTCGACCTGTAGCGTATCAAAGAAAGGTTTAGAACTGATACTGTAACCTAGTCGCTGCAACCACTCTGCCAAAATCAAAGTCAGGGAATGTATCCTCTGAGCTATTGTCTTAAGTCCATCTGGCCCATGATAGACCGCGTACATACTCGCCATCACCGCCAGTAGCACCTGTGCAGTACAAATATTACTAGTAGCTTTTTCACGGCGGATGTGCTGTTCGCGGGTTTGCAAGGCGAGACGTAATGCAGGCTTCCCTTGGGCATCTTTTGAGACTCCCACAATTCGCCCTGGAACTAGCCGCTTATACTCTTCCTTCGTAGCAAAATATGCCGCATGAGGCCCCCCAAACCCCAAAGGAATACCGAACCGCTGAGTGCTTCCGACAGCAATATCAGCGCCAAACTCCCCAGGAGGGGTAAGTAAAGTTAAACTTAGAGGATCTGCTGCTACCGTCACCAATGCACCCTTAGCATGGGCTTTTTCGATAAAAGCGCGGTAGTCGTAAATAGTGCCATCACTTGCAGGGTATTGCAGAACAGCGCCAAAAATTGGTCGATCGAAATCAAATGCTTGATGATCGCCAACAATAATCTTAATCCCCAATGGTTTAGCACGTGTTTGCAACACGTCGATAGTTTGGGGATGGCAATCACGAGAGACAAAATAGGCATCTGCCTGATTTTTAGAGACACCATAGCTTAGGCTCATTGCTTCAGCTGCGGCTGTGGCTTCATCGAGTAACGAAGCATTGGCAATTTCCAAACCTGTAAGGTCGATAATCAAAGTTTGGAAATTCAGTAGCGCTTCTAGTCGCCCTTGAGCAATTTCTGGCTGATAAGGAGTGTAGGCAGTATACCAACCAGGGTTTTCTAGGATATTACGCCCAATCACAGGTGGAGTAATACTGTCGTAATAGCCCATACCAATGTATGAACGGAAAACCTGATTTTTGGCAGCAACTTTTTTTAATGATGCCAGTGCTGCATACTCGCTTTCTGCTGCTGGTAACTTTAGCGGTTGCTTCAGCCGAATTCCCTGTGGAACTGTTTGGTCGATTAGGGCATCCAGGCTGGGAAACCCCAAAACCTTAAGCATTTGCTGAATATCATCGGAGTTAGGGCCAATGTGTCTTGGCACAAAACTACTGAAATTTTGACTTTTTTCGTCCAGCACTTGCTGCTCATGAGACTTGAGAATAGGGGCGTTCAATACCACAAATTACTCTCCAGATGGTACTATTTCATATTTTGCAATAAATACTCTTAAACTGGGGGCTGGGGACTGGGAATTCGGAAGATATTGGATAGGTGAATAAGAGTAATTATTAATTAGCTTCTCCACTCACCTACTCCCTTACTCTTCCATTCAGCAATCAGCACGGGCTAAACCCTAGCTATCCGCTAACAGCACTTTTACTCCCCTTCTACTTGGGCGCGATACTCATCTGCTGTCAAGGCATCTTCAACTTCACCAGGGTCATTGACGCGCACTTTCAAAAACCACCCTTCCCCGTAGGGGTCTTCTGACACTTCTTCGGGAGAACTAATTAAGGCTTCATTGCGTTCTATAACTGTGCCTGTTACTGGTGAATTAAGTTCCTCAACGGCTTTCACTGATTCAATTGTGCCAAAGTTTTCTCCCCTAGTAAGAGCATCGCCAATTTCTGGTAGTTCCAAAAAGACGATATCACCCAATTCATGTACGGCAAACTCAGTAATGCCAATGGTGGCAATTTCACCATCTATTCGCACGTATTCATGAGAATCCAGGTATCTGAAATCTTGAGGATATTCAAAAGACATATCACTTCCTCTCCCTTATTAAAAAAATTATTGCCCCAATAGTTATCCAAGCCATATTTGGTAATGAACCTGACTGTAGATTGAATAACTCACAACACATTATTCCTCAAAAACCTCAGCGCTTATCAGTTGGCAACACGATTTTTTGACCGATAAAAGGGACGTTTAACTACAACTGCTGGATAAACTTTGCCGCGAATTTCGATTTCTAGCTGCTGACCAACAGTTGCTAGCTGGGTGGGAACGTAGCCTAATGCAACAGGATAACCAAGTGTAGGTGACAGGGTGCCACTAGTAACTTCTCCCACAACTTTACCTGTGGATAACACTTGATAGCCATGACGGGCAATGTTGCGTCCTTGGGTTTGCAAACCTACCAATCGGCGATGCACTCCCTTGGCTTTTTGCTCTGCTAAAACTTCCCGACCAATAAAATCGCCTTTGGTATCTAAATGAACTAGCCACCCCAAACCTGCTTCTAAGGGTGTGGTGATGTCATCGATATCTTGTCCGTAAAGTGCCATCGCTGCTTCTAGGCGCAGAGTGTCTCTCGCACCGAGTCCACAGGGGATAACACCACTTTTATGGAGAGTTTGCCACAATTCTACTCCCACATCCGGGTCTAACATCACCTCAAAGCCATCTTCTCCGGTATAACCCGTGCGGGCC
Source organism: Nostoc sp. DedSLP04 (assembly GCF_034530775.1). Classification (NCBI taxonomy): domain Bacteria; kingdom Bacillati; phylum Cyanobacteriota; class Cyanophyceae; order Nostocales; family Nostocaceae; genus Nostoc; species Nostoc sp. DedSLP04. The sequence continues at coordinate 28,690 of NZ_JAVRCL010000048.1, forward strand.
AAAAAGGCAGGTTTACCTAGTAGAGTTGCTTCTAAATGTCCAAAGGCTTTGATTGGTTGTAAGTCTTCTTGAACTAATGGCTGAAGATATTTAATCGCTTTTGGCCCTTGGACGGCAATTAAGACTTTATCTGGTGAAAGGTCTTGGAATTGCACTTTATCCAAGTCAAGGTGTTGCAATAGCCATGCTTTATCTTTACCAGAAGTTGCCGCATTGACTATGATGAATGCCTTTTGTGTACCACTGGTGTCTTCACCTTGATAATAAACAATGATGTCGTCAATAATTCCCGCTTGGGGATTTAACAATACGGTGTATTGTGCTTGACCAGCTTGCAAACGACTCAAGTCGGAAGGTACTAGTGGCTGGAGTTGGGAAATCAGGTTTTTACCTTGGAGGGTAAATTTGCCCATGTGGGAAATATCGAACATTCCGGCTGTATTTCTTACAGCCTCGTGTTCGCGGCTAATTCCACTAAATTGCACAGGCATTTCCCAGCCGCCAAAGCTGGTAAGGCGTGCTTTGAGTTCTACACCCAATTGATATAAAGGAGTTCGCGCCAGAAATTGGGCGTTGTCTTCTTGATTAGCCACAGTTAATTATTGCGATCGCACCTCAACATCTATCATCCTACGAGAGATTAGGGAAGAGGTGACAGGGGACAGGGGACAGGTGATAGGGAATAATCTCTACCCTGTAACCTATTCCCTTCTTCACTCCCTTGTCCCCTTCTGTAAGGTTTAATAGTTAATGGTGGAAATGTTGAGATTTATTAAGAAGAGATTATGAAATATTGGCAACTGCTAGCTAGCTTTGTCTTAGCTATGGTTCTTTTTTTGTTTCCCCTATCGGCGCAAGCTGCAAGTTCTTCTAGTATTACCCGTTCTGTGGGTAATGATGAACTCAAGGGCAAGGATTACTCTGGCCAAAGTTTAATTGGTACTGAGTTTACCAATCTCAAATTAGAGAATGCTAACTTTAGCAATGCTGACTTACGTGGTGGCGTATTTAACGGTAGCGTATTGGAGGGAGTAAATCTGCATGGTGCTGATTTTAGTGAAGGCATAGCCTATCTAACAAGGTTTAAGGATGCTGATTTAAGTGATGCACTGTTGACCGATGCAATGATGCTGCGTTCTACTTTTGATGGCGTGGATATCACAGGTACCGATTTTACGAATGCAATTTTAGATGGAATACAAGTGAAAAAGCTTTGTGTTAACGCAAGTGGTGTGAATTCTAAAACTGGTGTGGAAACTCGCAAGTCTTTAGGATGTAAGTAAATCCTAACCCCTCTTCGCTAATGGAGAGGGATATATTTTTTTAACGAATTACGAATTACGAATTACGAATTACGGTCGGCGATCGCTAATGATATGCTTCTCTTAAAAAGCTGGCATAATTTGCCCGAACCGTCATAGTTGTCGGATGACTTATACCTAAAGTCCGTTCGCAAATTTTCAAAGCTTTCTCAAATAAGGGTTTGGCTTTCCTGTAGCGTCTTGTATGACGGTAGAGCGCTGCTAGATTGTTCAGGCTAATGGCGACATCGGGATGGTTATTTCCCAACAGGCGTTTACTCAGTTCTAAAGCTTGCTCATACAAAGGTTCGGCTTGTTTGTAACTTCCTGTAGATTCGTAAAGTTGTGCTAAATTGTTCAGGCTAGTGGCAACATCGGGATGTGCTTCTCCCAGCAGGCGTTTTCTCAGTTTTAATGCTTGCTTGAACAAGGGTTCGGCTTCACTGTAGCGTCTTGTATAGCAGTACAATGCTCCTAAATTGTTCAGACTCGTGGCAACATGGGGATGTTCTTCTCCCACTAGGCGTTTCCACAGTTCTAAAGCTTGCTGATACAAAGGTTCGGCTTGGTTATAGCGTCCTGTATATTCGTAGATTAATGCCAAATAGCTCAGGCTGGTGGCGACATCGGTATGTTCTTCTCCTAACAGACGTTTTCTCAGTGCTAAAGCTTGCTCAAGCAAGGGTTCGGCTTCTCTGTAACGTCCTGTAGTTTCGTAAAGTACTGCTAAATTGTTCAGACTAGTGGCGACATCGATATGTTCTAAACCAAAACGATTTTGAGTTAGTTCTACACACCGTTGCAACCAAAGTTCTGCTTGCTGATAGAGTGCTTGACTTTGATAAAACCAGGCTAATTTGGTAAACAGAGTGATTAGATTTTTATCACCCAGATATTCGGATAGGTGAGTTGCAACTTCTTTAATATGCGGGATATGTGGAGTGAAGTTGAGAATATCTTCAGGGTTGAGCTGTTGCGGAATTAGCTTTGCTACCTCTAACATCATGGTTGCAAATTTAGTTTTTGCTTCATCCGCCTCACTTGACTTATCCAACTTCATTCGGAAAAGTTGTCGAATCTGTGGATTTAGAAGATAAATTCCTTTATTTTTCTGTTGTAATAAATGTAATTCTAGTAAATCGGCTATGGCTTTCTCATTGAGTTGTTGTTTTTTGTCATCTTCTATTGTCTCAACAGATAGAGGAATGTCAGCTAAAGCACACAAACTCAGCAAACAGCCGAAGCTTTGGGCATTTTCATCCAACTGTTCCCAACTCAATTCAAAAGCTTCAACTATACCGTATTCATCAGGCATCAATGAGTTAGCATTGACTACTGGTTCATGTTCCACTCGTTTCTTCTCTAGCCGCTTTAGCAGTGTTTCCAGAGACAAATCTGGCATTTTATCCAAATATCGTCCCACTAACTCTAACGCTAAAGGTAAATATCCCAAAAATTTACAAATTCTTCTCGCAACCCAAGCTTCTTGTTGCAGTCGTTCCCGAACCACTAACGATTTTAATAGTTTCATCGCCGCCAATGGTTTGAGGACAGCCAATTCGCTATTATTATATTTTGCGCTCAGGTAAGCTTGTAACTTTTCTAGTTTGTCTTGATTGTTGAAAGTCGCTAACTCAGGATTATTCTGGGCAAACTTGTTATATACCTCACCCACCCACTTTGTGAAAGCGGCAATATCAACGTTTAATTCGCTGGCAAGTTTAGCTTTAGTTTTACCTAAGTTTTCTGTCTGAAAATATTTTGTAAAAGCTGCCGTTTGCTCCAGAGATAAGCCATTATTAGCAGCTTCTTTGGCTAGAAAATTAGCCCATTGCATAAACAGCTTGTAAAATTTATTTTTATTGTAGCTTTGTCTCTATTAGGAAATCTTCTATCTTTGGGGTAAAAGTACCATTTGTATAAAAATATTTAAATTTAGTGGCTGCGTATTTTGTTATTTAATATGAAAATCAAACCGCAGAGTCGCAGAGGACAAGAAGGAAGAGAGAAAAGGAAGCAAAAGCTATTTGAAGTTACAATTGATAGCGATCGCTATTCTCCTGTTTGTTGCTTGAGTAAATTGACCAAAGTATCGGATAACCTCAAACCAGCGTCACACCAAGCTTGAATTCCAGGAGATATTGCTTGGGATTAGTCCACGTCTTTTCGCTAATATCAGCAAGCCTCCGGTTCCGATAGTATTAATACCTAAAGCTTGACCACAACGCCATGCTGCTCTATCGTCAACAATAGCGGCACAGTCGGAATTTTTTAGTGCCAAACTCAATAATTGTGATTCTCCCTTTCCCAAATCCAAGCTGCTACAACAGGCGCAATAGCATTAAAATCTACTTGGTAGCGCAATAAGGCATTAATAAATTCAGCACGACGAGTTAACCCAGCAGAAATTGCTGGGTTAACTTGTGAAATGTTACCTAATTCATACTATTTAACTGCTGCGCAATTCGTATTTCTTGGATAAATTCTTTTGGATTTTTACAAAATGCTGAAAATACTGTTTTCTACTTGAAGCGATCGAACATTTAACTCAACCTACAAATATTTTTAACTGAATCGGATTGCAAGTTAAGGGATAATTGGTAATTGGTTTTCCAAAAGAATTAATTTCAGAAGTTAGACCGTATCTAGCGGTATCTAGCAGTTCCAGTGAGTACTATAGTTTGATATGACTGTAATTGTCCAAATAGGGGAGTACGAATAAATCCTGATGTTCTTTGGGTAGTTAAAATAGCTTCAGTTTGGACAGGAGTTTCTCGCGATCCGATCGCTAGGTTGATAATTGGTAAAAGTAAGCTCAGTTTAACTATATTTCCTCCCAAATCAGGATTTAGTGGTTTGCTAATAATTATCGTCACTAGCGTACCGATATCAGTAGCTAATGTCTGAATTTGATCGCCACTAAAATGCTCAGAAATTGTTTGAGTTTTGTAATCAAGCTGTGAAACTCCATTGATAATTGAATACTTGATGTTAGTATCTTTACCTTCAAGTTCAAATTCATTTGGTCGTTGCACAACAATTGCTTGTGCTGGCTTGGTGGATTTGGCGATCGCAAAAGATAATAGTGATGTCGTGGTTAAGCCAGTCACAAAAGTGAGAGCAGTTTTGACAACTTGACGACGGGAAAATTTTGAGGATATGTCTTTAAGGTTCATAATCGTAATTTAAACCATTGATAAAGAAATATTTCTCTTTCTAGAAAGAGATTAAAATTGCGCTATCCGATATAGGGCGCGACAGCGCTAATATGATTCTAGATTATTCAGTTAGCAAGGTAGCTAAACTATAGGCTTACACCATCGGTACTACCCGACTCGATTCTCACTAGCACATCGTTGAGCGACACATTGAACTTGACCACTCCTAAATCTGAATTTTATTTAAAGTTGATGTGACAAAGTATTAGGATGAAAAGTTACCATGAAAAATCATGTTAATTCTCACAACTTAGACCGATGATTAAGCAATTGTCTAAAAAATCTTGCCAGTAATCTTCTGTGTACTGTTCTATTGCTTGCTTTGGAATTTCTATAGGATGCCATGAAAACTTCTTAAACCCAGCTTCTGTTACAGCCCATTCATAAATAGATTGACTCCACCCAAAGTATTTAATCATAAATGGTGGATTTGTGTGAAGTTCAGTTTCAGAATAAAAGCCTTCTGACAAAGGTTCTTGTTTGAGTACCGTAAGTCCATACTTTGTTGAATTTGATTTCTTCCAAGAGAAATTCGGATTAACCGTCATGGCAACAAAACGCCCGTTTGACGCTAGATTTTTGCGAATATTAGAAAGCATCTGTAGTAGATACTCTTTGTTTTCTGCATAATTAAGAAGATAAACCGCAGTAACTAAATCAAAACTGCCAATTTTGTGGAGTTTGGCAATATCTAACACTTGATATTCATTTCCAAGTGGATTTTTCATCTCTTGCTGGCGTGCAACGTTTACCATTTCCTCTGATATGTCTACACCAACAACTTTTGCAGCTCCTTGTTCTTTTAACAATCTGCTATAAAAGCCAGTACCGCAGGCTAAGTCTAAAATGGTTTTTCCTTGAAAATTACCAAGAATTTTAAATAGTGTAAATTTTTCGGCGATCGGCAATGTGCCTACAGTTTTAAACTGCTCGTAAACACCGCCAATAGTATCATATAGCTCAGTCATTTGATCCTCAACCAATAGGAAATTAGAATAATTATCTCATTCTCCCTATTTGATGCTGGGGTGCTATGCATTAGTCACATCTTTCTTAACAAAAAAGTGAAATGCTAGAAATTAAAATACCAGTTGTTCATTTTTAACTCTCCAGCTAAATAAAAATAAATTTCTGATGACAATATTAAGTGGTGTTGCAGTTCGTAAGCGATCGCACTGGAGCATTTGAACCTCGAAGTTGCACCTTTGAACTCAAAATGGCTATACAATGTCTACGATGGGCTACGCCTACGCACTATTATTGACTGTACTATTTGGTGTGTAGAAGGCGATCGCTGCTAATATTTAAACTAAAACTGTGGTGTAGCGTTAATTTGGTGTGGTTTTGTGAAAGGGTGCGATCGTTAGGGTTATGTTTCTCTTAAAAACTTTGCATAATTTCCCCGAACCGCAATTGTATCGGGATGACCTACACCTAAAGTCTGCTCACAAATTGCTAAAGCTTGCTGAAATAGGGGTTCGCCTTCATTGAAGCGTCCTGTAGAACAGTAAAGTCCTGCTAGATTGTTCAGGCTAATGGCAACATCAGGATGATTGTCTCCCAGTAGGCGTTTGTAGAGTTCCAAAGCTTGCTGATACAGAGGTTCGCCTTCATTAAAGCGTCCTGTAGAACAGTAAAGTGATGCTAGATTGTTCAAGCTATTAGCGACATCGGGATGGTTGTCTCCCAGCAGGCGTTGTCTCAGTTCTAAAGCTTGCTGAAACAACGGTTCGGCTTCGCTGTAGCGTCCTGTAGATTTATAAAGTGCTGCTAGATTATTCAGGTTAATGGCAATATCGAGATGGTTGTTTCCTAGTAGGTGTTTTTTTAGTTCTAAAGCTTGCTGAAACAACGGTTCGGCTTCGCTGTAGCGTCTTGTAGAACCGTAAAGTAATGCTAAATTGTTCAAGCTATTGGCGACATCGGGATGTTTTTCTCCCAGCAGGCGTTGTCTCATCTCTAAAGCTTGCAGATACAGGGGTTCGGCTTCGCTGTAACGTCCTGTATAACGGTAAAGTTCTGCTAGATTGTTCAAGCTAGTGGCGACAATAGGATGGTTGTTTCCCAGCAGGCATTTTGTCAGTTCTAAAGCCTGCTTATACAGGGGTTCGGCTTCGCTGTAGCGTCCTGTAGATTTATGAAGTGCTGCTAGATTGTTCAGGCTAGTAGCAATATCGAGATGTTCCGAACCCAGGCGATTTTCAGCAATTTTTACACACTGCCGCAACCAAGGTTCTGCTTGCTGATAAAGTCCTTGTCCTTGATAAAACCAGCCTAAGCCTGTAAACGGTCTGATTAAATCCCCATCGCTTAGATACTCGGATAAGTGGGTTGCAACTTCTGCAAGATGGGGGATATGTGAAGTGAAATTGAAAATATCTTCACGGTTAAGCTGTTGAGGAATTTGCTTTGCCACCTCTACCATCTGCGCTACAAAAGCAATTTTCACCTCAATTGCATTACTTGACTCATCCAACTTCATTTGGAAAAATAGCCGAATCAGTGGATGTAGACGATAAATTCCTTTACTTTGCCATTGTATTAAATGCAGTTTCCGCAACTCAGCTATGGCTTTCTCCCAAAGTTCTTGTTTATCGTCATCTTCTATCGTCTCAACAGAAAAAGGAATATCAGCCAAAGCATACAAACTCAGCCAACAGCCTAAGCTTTGTGCATTTTCATCCAAGTGTTCCCAACTCAATGCAAAAGCTTCAGCCACACCATATTCATAACGCATCAATGGGTTTGCCCTGGCGACTGCTTCGTGTTCCAGTCGCTTTTTCTCTAGCCGCTTCAGCAGTATTTCCAGGGATAAATCCGGCATTGTATCCAGATATCGCCCTACTAACTCTAACGCCAAAGGCAAATATCCTAAAAATTTACAAATTCTTCTCGCAACCCAAGGTTCGCTTTTCAGTCGTTCTCTATCAACCAGCGATTTTAATAATTTCATCGCCGCCAATGGTTTGAGAACACCCAAAGGTAATTGTGGCAAAGTTCTATCAAAGCCCAGGCGCGTTGTCAGCAATACTTTAAACCGGGGTGATTCTGGTGGTAGATAAGGCTGAACCTGTTTTTTGTAGTCAGTGACATCATCAAACACCAGCAGCACTTCACCTTTTTCCCAATTCTGCCAGCAGTATCTCAGCCTATCCGCTAATTCCCAATCATCTGGTGCAATGAGTTTAAATTTTAATTCAGCAAATCTGAGAATTTGAATTCCGACATCAATTCCCTGTGCTGATAACCAGCAAACCCCACCTTGATAATTCTGCAAATGCTGTTTGGCGTATTGGGTAGCGAGTTCAGTTTTCCCGACTCCACCCATAGCCGCTACAGCTACAATCGCAACTTGCCGAGATGTTTGTAATGAGGAGTGCAGTTCTTCTAGTTCCGTCTCACGTCCCACAAATTTTTCAAATGGAACAGCAGGCGGAATATTGTGATGAATCTCTTTAATTGTTGGTTGGGCATCTTGCCCGCCATTATATTTCGCTGTCAGGCAAGCCCGTAACTTTTCTAGCTTACCCCGACCTTTAAGGGTGGCTAACTCAGGATAACTCTTGGCGAACTTTTTATAAACGGCATTCATCCGTTTTGTGAAAGTATCTTCTTCGATACCTAGTTCAATGGCAAGATTTAATTCCTTCTTATTTGAGTTTTCATCCTTCAAACGCTCTACAAAAGCTTCCCTTTGCGCCGAGGATAAATTACGCTCAGTAGCTTCATTGGCTAAAAAATCAGCCCATTCCATAGACAGCTTGTGAGATTTCTTTTCGATTCTACTTAATTTCTACTTTCGTTCTACTTTGTCTCAATTTCTAGGGAATTTCCTCTTCTTTGGGCAGACATAAGATTTGCATAGAAACATTTAGAAGAGGTTCAGCCATGAAAACTGCTTTAACAAATCCAGTCAATGCTAATCAAACCACTCAAACTTCGCAATTAATCCCCACCTCGCCAACATCCGTAGAGAATCCATCTACCTGGATGCGAGATGGATACAGTCCTACTGAAGTTATTCTCGCAGTGGCAATTTTAACTTCATTGTCGATTGGGGGAATTGCTTCTGTGATTGTGGCGATTACGGGTTTAGTTAAAACTTTAGTACGCCCGACAAGCGAAAAAACAAAGTAGGGGTACTGGCAAAGGGAAATTCTTCGCTTCGTTGCTATCCCGCCTCGGAATCAATTCCGAGGCTAATAGCCTAAGTCCGTTCAAACGGACTAAATTTTAGTTAATTTGAGTCAGTTTTAACTGACTTATGCTGTTAGCCTGCGATTTGAATCGCAGGTGGGCTGAAGGTATCGCCCGTAATTTGAGCCTTTGAGCCTTTTAACCTCGATGTTGAGCCTTTTATCCTCAACGTTGCACCTTTTATCCTCAACGTTGCACCTTTTATCCTCGCCGTTGCACCTTTTATCCTCGAAGTTGCACCTTTTATCCTCAACGTTGCGCCTTTTATCCTCAACGTTGCGCCTTTTATCCTCAAAATTGCACCTTTTATCCTCAAAGTTGCACCTTTTATCCTCGAAGTTGCACCTTTTATCCTCGAAGTTGCACCTTTTATCCTCAACGTTGCACCTTTTATCCTCAACGTTGGGATTTGCTATTCAAAACAACCAGATAAATACTCCATCCCCCCTGCTCCCTGCCTCATAATACTAAGGTGATTGATTTAACACCCACTTCAACCACTGACTAAAGGAACTTAAAACATTCAACCTTTGAACTCCAGGCGCACGAGCGGCGGCGAGTCCATCAACAGCGACTAATGCAGCGTATTGCAAGCCCAAGAAACTATCAACTGCGGCATAAGGGCCACCTAAAGTAATCGCCCCCGCAGCATACATTTGACCTCGATCGCTACGCATTTCTACTAATTCAAAATTGTTCGCTACAGTTAATCGCCCCAGATGATTCACTGGTAAATTGTAATGTTTCACCAAATCTGCCAAGAGGGGATTGGCATCTACTTTGGCATCCAGTCCAGTAGCATCAACAATAAAGTCAGCGAACAATTTCTTTTCCCCAAAGCTTTGCTCTCGGATACGGGTAATAGTCCGGTTTTGGGCATCTCGTTCTACATCCAAAACCTCACCAAAGGTAATTTGATACCAGCCTTCGCTTAACCCTTGAGCAGTAATTTGCTGCCAATCTCGGCGGTCGGCGGTAGTAGTTCCACCCCAGTCTGCTAGTAGACGCTTGCGTTCATCGGGGGTGGCTTTTTCTAACATTGCCCGGAGTTCGCCGCCCCAACAGGCTTTCGGCCAGTTAAAGGGTTGAAATTCGTAATGATTTTTGACTAGGCGCTGGGTATTTTGAAATTTGTTGCCTTGAGGTTTAGGCGATCGCATTAAATGCAAAACTGCAATATTTCGATTTCGCTTTCTAGCTTCATAAATTCGCTGCACAATCCGCGAAGCCACAATTCCCCGCCCCCGAATCAATACCGTACCACCATGTTGCTCTAGTTGTTCATAAACGCGATCGTGAGCTTCATAAGCATTGACGACAGATGTAAAATCTTGATATTTTTCCCTATAAGCTTGCAAATCTGGGAGAAACTGAATTGCTGGATATCCAGTAGCTAAATGTAAATAACGACTAACTAAAAAAGCATAATTTCCCGGGCCGCGAGAATAGGCTACGCAATATCTGCCATCATCAGTTTTGCGAATTACCCTAACTCGCCCATAGCGATAAATCTGATTCCAGCCGATGCGCTTCGTTTCCCTATCTATGGAATCAAAGACGTTACCCGCACGAGGAGTATAAGTTTCTGCAAATGTTGGTTCAGCAAACACTTGCCATAAATACTTGAATGCTGACTTGATCTCTCCTTTGGCTAAGTCTCCCCAAGCTTCACGCAAGGCATAACTAGGCCAACCCCAAATATTATCGGGACAAGAATCAGAATTAGAACGCAGTCTTTCATATAAAGGAATTTGCGAATTCAGACAGAGGCGCTTGTAACGAGCATAAGGTTCCGCCTCTAATCCCAAAGCCACAATTTTGTCAGCACGTACACCACTAATTCGCAGCAAATCAGCCCAAACGAAGCTACCCAATCCCGCCCCGATCGCTAGATAATCAGATTCATCTACTGGTAATCCTGTAGCATGAAGTGCTTGCACAGAGACTTTTTGTGCCTGAAACGCCAATGGTGGAAAATTACTTGCCACAGGCGTTAGCGGCTGTACAGGTAAGCTGGGGTCTGGGCGATTGGTATTTGCGTTGAAGTGAATCGTTGAAGGGGGGCTAGTATCTGGTGCAGAGGCGCTAGCACCAAATGTCACTGCAATCAGATAGGGGCCAATTTGCAACGTATCGCCATTAACTAGAACACTACGCGTTTGTGGTTGACCGTTGACATAGACACCGTTAACGCTACCTTGGTCAATCACTACTAAATGGTCTTGTTCCCAGTCAATGAGGGCATGGTAGCGAGAAACTTCGTTACTGTTAAGCAGCATCCGAGAAACCCGCACTCCTCTATGTTCAGCAGGTAAGCGAGCGAATTCTCGACCAAAAGCGATCGGCACATTTAACAGTGGTTCTCGCCGTTCGCCCGTCGCTGGTTCATCCCAACTCAATTGGATTTGTATGTCATTGGTCATTTGTCATTTGTCATTGGTCATTGGTCATTGGTCATTGGGCATTGGGCATTGGGCATTGGGCATTGAGTATGGGGATTGAATCTTCAATTTTGAATTTTGAGTCGCACCTTTGGTGCGCTTCCAGCGCAACTTGAATTTTGAATTGATTTCTCCCCTGCTCAACTACCCCGTGCTACCAACACACTCACAGCCGCAGCTAAAGATGTCCCACACCAATGACAGCCAATTTGTAGATTCTCTCCTGGGGAAACTTTATGACATTTGGGGCATTCTAAGCCATAAACTCCTGGCGGTGGTGCGGGGGGTGTTTGTGGATGATGGTGATGTCCGAGATTTAGTGCTGGATTGGGTGGGAGCAAAATTGTTGCTGGAATACTACCCGTGGAAACGCTTGTAACGTTGAGTTTTATTTGTCCCAAAGAGATGCTAGTACCCTCAGTTAAAGGCATTTCACCTTGGACTAATTGCCGTCCATCGACAACGGGGGGATTTTGCGATCGCAAATTCCTGATATAAAAGCGCTGTTGCTGGTGATGAAAAAATATTTCAACGTGGAGTCCAGATACAGTAGGATGACTCAGAACAATATCGCACCGGAGGGGATCGCGACCGATGCGGACAGTGCCATGATTTTGACTTGGCTGTTGTTCGTAAATATTCTGAGTTTTATCTTGGCCTGCATCGTGCCAATGTAAAGTTAGTGCGTTCATTGTTCTAACTTCGTAAGTGGTATTTAGCTACTTCAACTTCTTTCTGTGCGATTCCTAACATGATTGAGTCGGTGGAAGCAAGCATTTAGAAGAAACTTCAACAAGCTTTATCTATTCGACGCTAATTTATCAGCAATGCGTGTAGTTTCTGGCAGTCGATATTTGGGCGTACAGCGCAATACATAGTCAATCGCAGTCGGTAAACTAATTCGATGACCACTGGAAATATACAGAGGTTTTACTCCTGTGCGCGATCGCAAAACTGCCCCAATGGTTTCACCGTTATATATTAGTGGTTGCGTGCTGCCTTTGGTTTGTGCCAATTCTTCATGCTTACCTATCAACCTCGACTTAGCTACACCAATTGTCGGCATATCTATAAGTAACCCTAAATGGCTAGCTATACCTAATCTGCGGGGATGAGCAATTCCTTGACCATCACACAGAATGATATCTGGTGTTGTGTTAATTTTCTCCAGGGCATCGAGTACGGCTGGAATTTCCCGAAATGAGAGGAACCCAGGAACATAAGGAAAGGTCGTAGGACGATGTGCTAGGCTTGTCTCGATTACTTGCAAATCAGGAAAACTCAGCACTGCAACAGCAGCACGGCTAATTGTTCCATCAGCTTCAAAACCCATATCTACACCAGCAACGTACTGAATAGGTTCTTGTAGTTGATCTTCAGTAATTACTTGATTTTGCAGCGTTTCTTGGATAACTATGGCTTCTTCTAGTGTCGAAGGCCAAACACGATCTCGGTAAAACTTCATATTGAAAATTGGAATTAACTGATTAATATTAATCCTGTTAATTTGGCAAGCACAAAAACAAGAGTTTTTGATGTTGATACAGGGAAAATATATTTTTGTAAAAGTCTGTGAATGACTATCTTTATACTAAATATTTTAGCCCAGGTTAGCTGATATCTTACATTACAGTGTTACTTAAGGCTGTCAAGAGGGAATCCTGAGAATATAAGTTTATTTTTCTAGATTTTCTCTTTTACTGGTTATGACACAGCCAAATATTCTAAAACTTGCAAAACAGGGAGATGCAGAAGCGATCGCATCTCTGATGAACCGCCACTTATACCCCAAAGGGATCAACGCAAAAGTTGCTTTCCAAGATGCTTGCTTAGAGGTAACGCTAGAATCTGCCCAAGTACTAAATCAGCAAATTTTAGTTGCATTTATCCGCAAAGGGTTAACAGCTTTAGGGGCTGCATCTGTTGAAAGAGTCAAAATTTATGGACAACAAACAGGTAAGGAGTTTCCGACTTGGAGTAAAGAGTTTGATTTGGGCATGGTAGAAGCTGATTTAGAACCAGTAGATGATGAACACTCTTCTAGTAATCCTCAAAATCTAACTATTTATATTAACTTAAGTGGCGATACTGCGCAGGGATTAACAAACCAAGATTTTGAATTTATTGCTAATCAAATTAGTACTGATATTTTATCATCTTCTACTAACGTTTTTATTCAAAAAGTAAGTATTAGTAATGGTAGCTCTGTGATTACCAAGGAACGATAATATTTAATTTATTTCACGCATAGGTGCAGAGATAGAACCTAAAATACGAGGTTTTATAATAATTTTAATAAATTTATATGAATTTAAAATATAGAATTGGAAAAATTTTGAAAATCTTGCTTTTACCTGTAAATAGGGAATCCTGAGATGGAAGATATTATCTTAGTTGTTTGGATTTAGTTATTGGTTATGAAACAGCCGAATACTCAGGAAGTTACTAAGCAAAAGCTACAAACGTTTTACTGGCCTTTATGGTTTCCTTATCCTAGTTCTTGGTTCAAAGCATTGATTTTGACTCTATTTTTGAGAGTTATTATATTTATAGTTCAAAATACTGGAAAGCTAGGTTATGACATCGTATATTTCGTACGTAGCCCAGAATTATTTTTAATATTTACAATATTGTTAATCTTATCTCCAATTCCGATAATTTCTTTAACTAATCACTGCTTACACTTGCTCATTAGTCGATTTATTTCAGAAATTCAGGCACCGGAAATAGGTACAACACAGGGATTATTACCAGGATTAATGAGTTGGTGGGAAGGATTGTACGCTTGGCTTGTAATTGTAATTTCTACATTGATAGCAGCTTTGTTTTCTACAATACTTCTACCATTATTTAATCCTAACTACGACAGACAACTTGAATACTATACACAACTAGAAAATATCAATAATATCATCTTAATATTTGGGCTATTCTATATTTATGCTGGGGCATTGATTTATCAAATTGAATATTTGGTAAAAAACCGAATAATACCTGCTTATTCTGGTAATAAAGAAGAAGATACCAATAAATCAAATATTAATTTAGAGACAGAAAAAAGTACAGAAAAAGAACTCGATAAATTGCGTGAAGAAATGGGATTGCACACAACAAAATCAAATATTTTATCGAACAATGGGCAAAATTTAATAATGGAGTCTCGACGGAAGGATCGTAATTTAAATAAAAAATTTTTGTTCGTTTTTATAATATTTTCAATTTCTCTAGGAATATACTTTTCTTCAAAATTCGTAGAAATACTTCCCTTAACCTCTAAGATTCCAACACAAATACCATCAAAGCCTGTATTAGTTACACCCTCACCAGTGACTTCAGACTCGCCGATAGTGTTACTTGAAACTGATACATTTCGAGAGGCAGTAAATCAAGCAATTAATGCAGCTAACTTGACTCAATCAGCAAAATCTCCAGATGAGTGGAAGACAGTTGTGAATCATTGGAAAGGTGCGATCGCATTTATGAAAAACGTGCCATCTTCTAGCCCCAATTATGCAATAGCCCAGCAAAAAATCATAGAATATCAGAAAAATCTTAACTACGTTGATAAAAATGCAATCGCTGGCAAGTAGCGCGATCGCACGTAATTAGAATTTATAATAAAAGTAATTCGCCCCCGAACCCAATCATGACAGAAGGAAAAACGCGGCGTAATTTCCTAATTACCAGCATTGCTGTGACTGGAGGTATTGTGGCAACTAATGCTTTACAGCAAAATACTACCAACACCGCAACACCGTCAGCAACTATGCCAGAGCGGGTACTGGGACGCACAGAAGTAAAACTCCCGATCTTCGGGTTAGGAGGAGCAGGACAAACGCCACTATCCTGGGAAGGAAAAGAGGGTGATGCTACAGCAATTATTCAAAGAGCGCTGGAACTTGGTATCCGCTATTTTGATACAGCAGCTAGTTATGGGCCGAGTGAAGATTATTTAGGGAAAGTGCTACCACCCCATCGCTCAAAGGTGTTTCTCACAAGCAAGACCGATCGAAGAGATCGTGATGGTGCATGGCGAGAATTGGAGCGATCGCTGAAACGTCTCAATACAGATTATCTCGATTTGTGGCAGTTGCATCACGTCTCTTTTTCTGAAGAACTCGACACCATCTTTAGTGCATCTGGTGCAATTAAAGCTTTAGAAGAAGCCATAGAACAAAAATTGGTGCGCTTTGCTGGGATCACCGGACATCACGACCCTCAAGTAATTGCTGAAGGGTTACGTCGCTATCCTTTTCACACTACACTGATTCCTGTAAATGCTGCCGACAAACACCACCCACATCCATTTATCCCAGTAGTTTTACCAGTTGCTCAAGAAAAAAATGTCGGTGTGATTGCAATGAAAGTCCCGGCTTATGGTCGGCTGTTTAAATCAGGTGGGTTGACAGGTATGGAGCAAGCTTTAGGTTACACAATGTCTCAGCCTGGAGTTAATTCTTGTGTAATTGCAGCAGAGACGGTTACACAATTAGAGAATAATGTCAAGATAGCGAGAGCTTTTATGCCTCTTAAAAAAGAAGAATTAACAGCGATCGCAGGGCGGGCTGCTAATGTCTGGGAAGATAGTACATTCTTCCGTGCTTGGACTTAGCCTAACCTTGCACATATTACAAAGTGTATTCTTATCAGTCCCGCTGATAATATTGTGCCGCTTGCGACATATTAAATTGTAATAGCTTCTCCTCTGGCAACTTGTATCCCAAACTCGGTTTAAAAGGCGAAATATTCAAACTGCGAATAATTTCTGACGCCACAGCCTTTGCTAGTAACGGTGGTACAGAGTTACCAACTTGTCGAAATCCGTGCCATTTGGTTACATGAAATCTAAACCAATCGGGGTAAGAATGCAATCTCGCCGCTTCCCTGACGGTGATACAGCGCGGCGTAGATGGATGAATCGGTCTAGGAGATGTGAAAGAACCCCTATACTTATCTGTTCCGGCTCTTAAAGTATTACAGACACCACCAGGATGTAGCTTATGAAAACGACTAATTTTTTCTCTTTCGCCTTGTTGAGTCTCCTGAAAACGTTTAACGGTTTCCGCAGAATGTTTTGTTCTTAAACTTGAAGAAAGTATTCGCAAATCATATTCTCGTTTGTAAGAATAATCATCATCTAGGCATTTGATCCCGCGAAGTACAAGAGCATAGTTACTAGGCTTTTCATAGTCTGCAACAACCCAATCTCTTGTTAGTAACTCTGGATATTGTTCTATTTCAGGTAAATCTCCAATTGCATCCCATACTGTAGGACTCAATGGAATGTCAGATATTTTTTGAGAATTTAAATTATTTAGTAAAGCTTGTTTAGTAATCGGCTGAGGATATTTCGCTAACTCTACATCCTCCCTTGCACCTATAAGAAATAATCTCTCACGGGATTGTGGTACTCCGTAATTTGCAGCGTTGAGAATTTGATAATTTTCTTCTACTTTATAGCCATGAATTCTAAAATCGCTAATTAATGTTTGGAGGATTTGTTTATGTTCGCCAACCGTTATCCCCCGGACATTTTCCATCACAAAGAATTTCGGTTTTAGTTCAATAACCAGTCGATGAAAGTGAAATACCAAAGAGTTTCGAGGATCGTCAACAGCCCGTTTACCAATTAGGGAAAATCCTTGACATGGTGAGCCACAAATAACCACATCAATTTCGCGATCGCCAATTTCAGACCGATTCCTAATTTCTTCCCCGGTAGTATCCACAACACTTTTACATAACACTCTCGCATAAGGGAAGTTAAACTCATGTGTTGCACAATGGATCGGGTCGATTTCCACAGACGCCAGCACATCAAAACCAGCTTGCTCAAAGCCAAGAGTCATACCGCCCGCACCAGCGAATAAATCAACTGCGATCGCTCGTTGTTTTTTCATCTCATAAGCCATGACACCTCTAAAGGGATTAGGGACTGGGGATTGGGTATTAGGTATTAGAGATTGGGAATTGGGTATTAAGTATAGAGTATTAAATATACAAAATTTTCCCAGTTCCTAGTCCCCAGTCCCCAGTCCCCAGTCCCCAGTCCCTCATAGCATTTGCAAAATTTCTTGAGCAGCGCGATCGCAAACCCCAACTTCTCCCAAACTTTGACGCATTTCTTCATAATCTAGCAAAGTTTGCTCTCTGCGACTGGGATTGAGTAGCAGTTCCATTGCTGCTTGGGTAATATTTTCTGCTGTGGCTTGCTCTTGTAAAAATTCTGGCACAATCGGCTTCATCACTACTAAATTAGGTGGCGATGCGAAGGTTATAGAACCTTTGAGGATTTTCCGAGCTATCCACGCAGTCAAACGACTGAGGCGATAAACTACAACCTGTGGCACATTTAACAGAGCGAGTTCTAGATTGACAGTACCAGATTTGCTAATGGCTAAATCAGCCGCAGCAAAAACTTCCATTTGTTGACTTGATAGAACTGTCGCCCGTAAACCGTAACGCTTAATAGCCTCTTCGATTGGCTGTCTATAGACTTCTAGCGATAGGGGAATCCAGAAACGAACTTCAGGTAATTTAGCTTGAATAGTTTGGGCAGCTTGAAAAATAATTGGTAAAAGATATTTTAGTTCTTGACGGCGAGAGGCGGGGAGGAGTGCGATCGCAATTTCTTCTGGTGCAATCCCCAATGTTGCACGAGCTGCTTCCCTACTAGGAGCTTCTTGCATTCGGTCAACCAAAGGATGTCCCACCCAACTAACTTTTGCGCCTTTCTCGCGAAAGTAACGGGCTTCTTGTGGAAAGATTGCCAACAGCTTATCTGTAAAACCAACAATCCGGTTAGTTCTTCGCAAACTTATTGACCAAGCCCACTCTTGCGGAGCAATGTAATACACCACAGGCACATCTGGCAGATGCTGTTTCATATAAGTCCCAATTTCCAGATTGGGAGTCATATAATCGATCAGCACTACCAAGTCAGGTGGATTTTGCTTTAGGGAAGCGATCGCCCGTCGTTGCACCTGAAGAGTTGGTAAAATATAAGGCAGCCCTTCTTGAATACCCACTGAGCCAATACTACTGGTATTTCCCAGCAAAATTGCCCCAGCCTCTACCATTTTTTCGCCACCCAGCGCCACAATCTCTAATTCCAACCCAATCGCCGCAGCTTGACGCTTCAGCGCTGAAATTAGTAGCGACCCTTGTAAATCGCCAGATACTTCGCCAGTGCTGATAAATATCCGCATTTGATAATTGGTAATTACTAAAAATGAGGAGTTAGGAGTTAAAAATTCAATTTATCAACTCATAACTCATAAATTATGATGTCTGGAAAATTAACCACAATTCCTCATAATCCCACCTCATCAGCTACGCTTTTGCTCCCCTCCTCGCTTGCGGGGAGGGGTTGGGGGTGGGGTGATTATGGGTAATTCGACAGACATGATATATCTTACATCTCACGATTCATCACTTGCGCCTTTTTTCCCTTTACTGGGAATCAAGCCACGTCTTCCAGGCATCTGAGAAAGTAGAAGGAAGCGTCGCAGATGCTGCAATTCTTCGCTATCCCCTAACAATTCCAACTGTTCCAAAGCATCCTTAAAAGACAAATCAGAACGGTAGAGAATGCGGAAGGCTTTTTTCAGCAAAAGCAAATCTGCTGAGTCCATACCAGACCGTTTGAGTCCGACAAGATTGAGGGTTCGCACCCGCGCTGGATTTCCTTCCACCAGCATATATGGGGCCACATCCCGGTCAATACGTGCCATACCTCCCACCATTGCTTGTCTACCAATATGCACAAATTGGTGGACACCTAAAACCCCACTTAGCCTAGCGCGTGATTCTATATGGACATGACCCGCCAACGCCACAGAGTTAGCAATCACTACTTGGTCTTCAATGACGCAGTTATGAGCCACATGGACATAAGCCATCAAAAGATTACCATCGCCAATTACCGTAGCTTCACCAGCACCGGTAGCGCGGTTAATGGTAACGTACTCACGAATCAAGTTATTATCACCAATTTTCACCCAGGTTGGTTCTCCTACAAACTTCAAATCCTGGGGTTCCATACCGATGGCTGCACCAGTAAAAATCTGATTTTGCGCCCCAATTTCACAAGGCCCCTCTAGCACTGCATGAGCGCCGATTATTGTTTCAGGGCCCACTTTAACATGCGCTCCAATCACAGCATAGGCACCGACTTGCACTGTATGGTGGAGTTCCGATTTCGGATGAATTACAGCAGTTGGATGAATTAGCGTTTTCAAGGGTGAATCTCCAGAACTGTCTTAATAATCCAGCGCCAGGCGGGGTTTCTGAGGCAGCGCGTTACTCTGCTTAAGAGAGTTGTACCGACTACCGCCCCATTGAGGCGACTGGCGTTGTTGAGCGTGAAATATTTCAGTGAACGAAAGTGTCGGGCAAAGCAAGTTAAGTGTGTTTGTGAGTGCGTCTCGTAGAGAGGGCGGCGAAAATCAAGAAATTACTCAGATGCTATTGTGGATTTTTTAACTGTTATCCTGTTTTAGGATTCAGCAAGGGCATTTCACGGCTATACCCATACCACGAAAGCAAACTTTTAGCTAACTAAAGAGAACATTAATTCTCCTTCACAAGCAAGTTGACCATCAACTTCGGCACGACCTTGCATCTTACCGAAACGACGTTGTTTTACCCATAACAGTTCCACCGTCATTAGTAGTTGATCCCCCGGCACGACCTGGCGACGAAAGCGAACTTTATCGATACCAGCGAAGACGAACAACCCGCCTTCTACCGAAGACATTTGAGTTAGGACAATGCCTCCAACTTGTGCCATTGCTTCAACAATTAACACCCCTGGCATCAGTGGACGTTCAGGGAAATGTCCTTGAAAATGGGGTTCGTTGATAGTGACATTTTTAACTCCAACAGCTTTTTTACCTGGCACGTAGTCAATGATTTTGTCTACAAGTAAAAATGGGTAGCGATGGGGTAGTAATTTCTGAATTTCTTCAGATGTGAAAGTTGTTTTAATCTCAGAACTGATTGTAATCTCATTTATACCTTGTGGTTCGGTAGATGTAGGTGTAGTCGTATCGATGGTATTCACTTCAGTGAGGATTGACATTGGCCGTGTAGTTGATTTTTTATCTAAAAGTTGAGTAGGCAAGCGTATATCCAAAGCCTTAATAATCCTGGATGTAAACTTTAGATCGAATCTAAAATCTAAAATCGTTCGACTGAGCGCAGCCGAAGTCCAAAATCTAAAATTTTCTGAGCCAGTTGAATGTGTAAATTATGACTGGCTTTATACGCTAAAAAATGAGCACGAGGAAAAGTTCCTAGTAAACTCAAATCTCCTACTAAATCCAAGATTTTATGACGGACTGGCTCATTTGCAAATCTCAACGGTGGATTTAGCCAGCCTTCTGGGCCACAAACGAGTGCATTATCCAAACTGCCACCTTTAATTAACCCTGTTTTTTGTAAGTGTTCAATTTGATGCAGTAACCCAAAAGTACGAGCAGGAGCGATTTCCGCAGCAAAGCTAGCAGAAGTTTTTTCTAGTTCAGGAGTTAGCGACCAACTATGCCATTGATTACCAATAGCGGGCAGGTCAAAATCAATACCGTAACTAAAGCGGGTTTCTGCTGCTGGAAGGGCAGATACAAAGGCATCCCCTTGATAGACCCATATTGGTTCTGTAATAGCCCAGGGAACTTGGTTGTTAACGAGTTGTGAGACTAAGCCAACTTGGGCAATATTAGCTGTCCACACACTTGCTGAACCATCTAAAAGTGGGACTTCTGGGCCATCAATTTCAATTCGGGCATTATCCACACCCATACTCGAAAGTGCTGCCAACAAATGCTCTACCGTGCGAACATGTACCTCACCTTTACCCAACTGAGTTGAGAGAACAGTGTGACTAACTGCTGCAACTTGGGCTGGAATTATTGGCAAATCCGGTAAATCCACCCGCACAAAGTAGCGTCCACTTCCCGCTTCGGCTGGTAATATCCGCACCTGGGTATTCACACCGCTATGCAGTCCCACCCCTATTTGGGTGATTTGGGCTGCTAGAGTGTGCTGTCGCATAGCCGAAAAGTTAATATATTTCCTTTAGTATTGTTCATCGTCTGTTTTGGTAAAATCCCTGATATTCCCTGAAAAATGTCATTAATCCCTTTATCGGAACAGTATTGAGGTAAATGTAACAATTAGCAAGCTAATCCAAAAAAGTTAATTGTCCTTTGTCCTTTGTCAGTTGTCTTTTGTGATTCACTAATGACCAATGACAAATGACTAATTAAAACCTTTCGCCAATACCGAAATTAATCCGACTGTCACCATCATCGTTGATACCGTAGTCAATCCGAATCGGCCCCAGTGGAGATTGGACGCGAACGCCAAGACCATAGCCAAAGCCACTGCCATTTTTGTTCAACACTTCAGCAGCCCTAGTACTAGTTCCCAGGTCACTACCGAGATCGAAAAATAGTGCCCCGCTGACTACTGAAAAAACTGGAAACCGATACTCAACTGATGCTTGCACATAAGAGCGTCCACTACCTAATGCTCCTTCTTCATAACCCCGGACGGAGTTACTACCCCCAAGGGTAAAAGCTTCGTAGGGAGGTAAGTCTCCAATGATGGTTCCTGCTTGCAGGTTAAATGCTAAGGTTTGTGCCCCTTTGCTGAGGCTAATCAGCTTAATGGGTAAATATTGGCTGTAGCTACCCCGGAATCTGGTCAGGAAGATGTTGCCTAGCCCCACAGGGACTGACTGATCGACTCCAAAGCGGAGATAAGAACCACTAGTGGGTTGCAGGGGGTTATTACGGAGATCGCGCTGTGCCCCTACTTGCAACAGTAGTAAATCGTCTTGACCGCCGCTAGAGAGGGTCAGTGGAATTTCATCACTGAGGCGGTTTCCAGTATCATCATCAAATACCGCTCCTGTTTTTCTCAGATTGCCGTCAGCATCACGAGCAGAAACTCGTTGATACTGTAAACCCGCTGAGGCAGTCCAGACAGAAGTTTTATAGGGATTTGCAGAGAGGGGACGGGTAAAGGTAACACCACCACCTACACGGAGAATCCGGGGGCGATCCTGAGAATCTACATCGGTGGGATTACCCGGATCAAACGTCCTAATATCTTCATCTTTACCATCGAAAATCAACGAAATAGAACTGCGACGGAAAATATTGGTTGTGTAGGAAGTCCGGTAAGGATCTCCTGCGATCCAAGGGTCGGTAAACCGCACGTCAAACAACAGTTCCCGTTCTCCCACCTGTATTTCTGTCCCCAGTTTTTGGTTCCTACCGTTCAGGTTTTGTTGTTGATAGCTAACTGTTCCAAAAAGTCCGCTAGCAGAACTAATCCCTGCCCCAGCCGCAATAGAACCGCTGCTGCGTTCGGCTACATTCACTACTACATCCACCTTGCTGGGGTCTGTACCAGGGTCAAGAGACACATTCACATCTTCAAACAGTCCCAATCCATACACGCGCTGTAGGTCTTTTTGCACTGTGTTGCGATTGAATACTTGTCCTGGCTTCAACTCCACTTCTCGGGTAATGATGTACTCTTGTGTCCGTCCGCGAATTGGTTGTCCTTTTTCGTCTGTTTCCTGTCCATCTTTGTTGCGGAACCGGACTCTAATATTTTCTACTACCCCTTCTGCTACTTGTAAGGTAACAACTCCGCTTTCAGAGACTTGTGGCGCTCCAATTACGTTAGCTAGGACGTAACCTTGGTCTTGATACCGCTTGTTTAACTGCTTGATGCCTTCTTGCAAGTCACGCAAATTGAGAATTTTGCCATACTGCTCCCGAAAGACTTCATCCACAGTGTTTGCTGGTAGTACAGAAGGGACACCAGTGCCAGGATTGGCTTGCACTTCTACTTTGCTGAGGACGGGATTAGGTTGGACAACAAAGCTTACCCGCACTCCCAAGGGGGTATCTTCTGGCGCTGCTTGGACGTTGGAGAAGAAGCCAGTACCAAAGATAGCGTTAATATCTTCTTGCAGTTGGCTGCGCGTAGTTGTTTGTCCTGGTTGGGTACGAATTACTCTGTAAACTTGGCTTTCCAGTTCTGGTGATAGTTGCCCAGCTTGGGATCTAACTACTACTTCCGATACCAGTACGCGGGGGTCATTGGCTTCTGGGGCTGTGTTGGGTTGGGTATTGTCCGGAGTTGTCGGTGGATTAACATTCTGCGGACTGGGAGTAGTGCCTGGGAATGGAGTATTGCCCGGAGTTGTCGGTGGATTAACATTCTGCGGACTGGGAGTAGTGCCTGGGAATGGAGTATTGCCCGGAGTTGTCGGTGGGTTAACATTCTGGGGACTGGGAGTAGCGCCTGGGAATAACGTAGGTGTTCTTTGTTGGCTAGCTGGGGGGGGGATATCTGGAGTAGCTGATGGTTCTGGAGTTGTGGGTAATAAAGGTTCTGTTGTCGGTGGATTTACATTTTCTGGGACTGGAGTGGTCTCAGGAGTTGGGGAAAGCGTTGGTTGTTGAATTTCTGGCGGTGGAATGTCTGGAGCCGGAGACGGCTGTTGAGTAGGACTGGGATTATTAATTTCAGGGGTTTGTGCAGTTCTTGGCGTTGTGGAGGTTGGCACAATTACCTTTGGGGCCGCGCTTGCTGCTGGGTTGGCAGGGTAAATTGCGACGACGCGGGATTGGGGACGCTCTGCCTCTATAGTTGCTGTAGATTTAGGTTGAGATTCTAGACTTTTACTAGAGTTAACCTGACCAGTGTCCTTTTCTGAGTGTTGATTTTTTTCTAGTGTCAAAACTTCTGTTGACTGTTTGGAATTGTTGGCGGTTTCTGCATTCGCACTCAATGAGCCACCCAAAGGGGCTGCAATTGCTACTGCTGCCAGCAATACGGGAGATAAACGCATTTTACTTATATTCCTCTTCACGACCACACACACACCATCACAAGGCAATAATGCCCTTATGCCAAAGGTAAAATTTCAAAACATAATTTTTTTCTTTTGCTTTTTTACTTTACAAGGCAAAAGGCAAAAGGCAAAAGTTAAATATAATTCCTTCTCACCTTTTGGTTTTTACTTGGTTAACTTATAGTTTCTACTGCTTTTAGCACTCTTTGTAAAACCTCCTGGTAGGCATCCTCTACATTTCCTAAGTCTCGGCGAAAGCGATCTTTGTCCATTACCCGGCGGTTTGAGTCCTTTTCTGCGGTATCCCATAAACGACAGGTGTCGGGGCTAATTTCATCTGCCAAGAGTAACTGCTGTTGTGAGTCCAAACCAAACTCTAATTTGAAGTCTACTAGGGTAATGCCACACCGTTGCCAAAAGTTATTAAGAAATTCATTGATTTGCAATGCAAGATGTGTAATTGCGTCTACTTGTTCCGCAGTCGCCAGTTCTAGCAGGTACAGGCGATCGCGTGTCAACAAAGGATCTCCTAATGGATCGTTTTTATAATAGAACTCAACCAAAGGCTGTTTCAGAATTGTACCCACTGGTAAACCAGTTTGCTGACACAAACTGCCAGCAGCAATATTTCTGATCACTACTTCTAAGGGTAAAATCTTTACTGCTCTCACCCGCATTTGATTCGGGGCAGGACTATCGATAAAGTGAGTCTTTATACCATAATCCTCTAACTGTTTAAAAAGCTGGCTAGAAATGCTACAATTAATTTTTCCTTTTCCTTCGATGTTGCCACGCTTTTGGGCGTTAAACGCTGTGGCATCGTCTTTAAAATCAGCCAACAAGACTTCTGGATCGTCCGTTGTATAAAGAATTTTTGCTTTGCCTTCGTATAACTTGGAATTAACAGACATGGTGGCAGGTAGTGTTTTAGGCGATGGACAAAAATTGTCCTTTGAGGCTTCACCATTTTATCTTTAGTTATTAACTATTAGCCATTGGTGATTATTTAAGAGGAAGCAGAGGCAGGTAAAAATAAGTAATAACTAATACCCAGATCAATTTTCTCTTGTGGATCGCTGTTTAATAGCCAGTTGCCAAATATTTATAACTAAATCTCTAACTTTTAACAGAGGACAATTTGCTTTCGGATCTAGTATTTTCACTTAAGTAGTTTTACGCTCAGAATTTGAATGAGTTTTGATAAAATAAGTTACTTAGGCATACTAGTATGTCATAATAATTTGTACCTAAAGATTTCGACTGAAGCTAATTACAATTTCAACTTCATAAATGAAGATGAGATAAATTGATAACCAGGAGGAAAATAAAATATTCTCTCTAGTTACTTTGGCGCAAACTTTTTTTGTAATATTTACAACACAAAGTATCTTAAGCTTTATCCTCTAGTATCAAAATCTGAATTAACCAATTCCCGATCGACAATTGGAAAAGGAGTCGGACGATCTGATTTACCCCAATCTGACAAAAGTAAAGATTAGGTTAGCTGGTAATTCAGCTTCAGAAACCCAAACACAAGGTGAATTGAATAAATGGAGAAAAAAATAGTGAACAAGGATGATTTTCTCTTCCCTCGCGGTCGCTACTACGGTCAGGTGAAGCCAGAAAACTTGGTTTTTAATGCAAATCTCCAGGAATTTGCTCAACGGGTAAGTTACATTTGCAACTTAGAGACAGGTGGAAAACTACCTCCAGGTGCAGCTTACGAACAAATAAAGGATCTATGGAAACAGTTGAAACGCTCAAAAAAAGAGCTAGGAATTGGCGAAGACCCCTTTCAAGATAACCAGGGAGAGACTCAAGATTAAATGGGGAATTAGGCATTGGGCATGGGGCATTGAGCATGGGGCATTGGGAACTGATAAATGACAAATGACTAATGACAAATGACTACTTAGTAAGCATTGTCCAGACACCATCCCAGGACTCTGGAGGCGGGGTTTGTTGATAATTACGCGCACGCTCTAGGTGGATATCAACAGCTTGATCTTGGGGTTGAATGCATTTGGCGGCTTCAAAACAGGCGATCGCTTGTGAGAAGTTGCGCGATAAATAAGCCGAGCGTCCAGTATGATAGTGAAATAAAAACTCTTGAGTGTTGGCATCTAGAGGGGTAGTCCGATCGCCAATTAACTCGTAGATATTAACAGCCTGGTGTTTCCCTTTGACTCGGATTTTATCTAACTGGCGCACCCAAATGCGATCGCTGCACAATTGGTAAGTAAATTCACTCAAAAGAATATCACAACCGTAATCTTTAGTTACCGCTTCCAAGCGCGAACTTAAATTTACACCATCTCCAATGACGGTGTAATCCATCCGTTTGCGGGAACCAATATTACCCGAAACCACATCCCCAGAACTAATCCCAATGCCAATACGAATTTGCGGCTGCGCCTGGATAATTCGCCGTTGGTTAAATTCCTCTAAGCGGTGTCTCATATCTAACGCTGACTGTACAGCCCTCGAAGCATGATTTTCTGTCAATGGTAGCGGCGCACCAAATACCGCCATCAAGGCATCACCAATAAATTTATCGAGAGTGCCTTCGTGGTTAAAAACCGCCTCTACCATCGTTTCAAAATACTGATTGAGCAGCAACACCACTTCAGCTGCACCGAGATTTTCTGTAAGTGTTGTGTAGCCACGGATATCAGAAAACAAGATAGTTACTTCCTTGCGTTCGCCTACCATTAAAGCATCTTCCCCTAGTGCCATAACTTGTTCAGCGACATGGGGCGTCAGGTAGCGGGACATGGTAGTTTTCATTCGTTTTTCCTGAGTAATGTCTTCTAAGACTACCAAACCACCACGTACACCGCCTTCTGGGTTAGTCAGGGGATTAACAGTAAGATTGATATTGCGCTCTAATGTTTGTACTCGATCAGAAGTGAGAAACTCAGATTGGGGAGTCAGAGGTTGATTCCAAGGAATAAAAATATCAGGGTTGGTGCGATCGCGCACTGCTAAAATTGAGTGCTGAGTACTGAATGCTAAGTATTGAGTTTCACTTTTAACTCCTAACTCCTCACTCATAACTTGATGCACTCCCAGCATCAAACTTTGCTCTGGCACATAATGTTTAGCTCCAGTTTTTAGACTATCTTCTAGTCGCATTTGGAGATTTTCAATTGGGACAACTTCCCACACTAGGCGACCAATCAAATTTTGTTCCCACAAAAGCTTGTTGTTTTTACTATTAGCGTCTCCTATCGGACAACCCAGCAACTCTAGGGCTGCATCATTAATCGTGACAATCTGTCCTGCCATATCTGTAGAAATCACGGCATCTGACAGACTTTGTAAAATATCTTTTTGATACTGTTTTTCTAACAGCACATTTTCAAACAGCCGAGCATTTTCTAAGGCAATTCCTGCCTGATTATTAAAAGCCCGCATAAACTCTTCATCAGAAGCAGTAAAACTGCTTTGTTGCTTATTAATTAATTGTGTAACGCCAATCAATTCATTTGCAGAATTAAACACTGGTAAGCATAAGATATTGCGAGTTATATAACCAGTTTTTTTATCTGTAGTCGGGTCAAAACGGGGGTCTTTATAAGCATCGGAAATATTTAAGGCTTCACCAGTGGAAGCTACATATCCAGCAATGCCACGGTTAGCGGGAATGCGAATTTCTATCAAGTTTGTGCCATCTGCTGCTGCTGCAACTTTCGTCCAGAGTTCGTTTAGCTCTTTACGATATAAAAACAGTGTGCTGCGGTCTGCTTGCATTAAAATTCGAGCTTGTTCCATGACTATCTGCAAAGTCGCTTCTAAATCTAAACTTTGCCCCAGTGTCTGAGTTGCCCGCAACAAAGCCGTTGCGCCTCTTTGATTCCGAGCCGCTACATAAAAAGATTGGCAGCTTTCCAGGATAATACCAATCGAAGCGGCAAAGTCTCGAAAACGTTCTTCATCATCATGATTAAACGGAACATTCCCGGTTTTATTAGCTAGTTGCACTACCGCTACAGTCTGGTTTTTGCTACTGATAACGGGCATACATAAAATATTACGGATTTTGTAGCCCATTTGTTTTTCAAGTTCTGGACTAAATAGAGGATGAGTATAAGTTTCAGATATATTTAGATATTGACCTGTACTAGCAACATGACCAGGGATACCCACTGTAATGGGAGTACGAATTTCTAAGAATTTTTGGGTATTATCTTGAGGAACTTTTGACCACAGTTGACCTTTGTCATAATCAACTAAAAAAATGGCTGTATGTTCTGCTTGGAGAATTTGACCAATTTTGAGTGTGATAGCTTCTAATACTTTCTCCAACATAGTTTCTAGAGCTTCATTATTGATCAATTCAATAGCTCTCAGAAATTGCTGGAACTCAGCAGTTATAAAGTCGAGTAAGCAAACAAATTCATTAACAGATAAGTCTTTGACGCGACGCAGTAGGGCATGAGCACGATTAACTTGAGTCAGTTCAGTTAATGTAGCCAAGACGCTGCCAGAGTTGGGGAGTGTCATGGTAATTTTAGGGATTGGGGAAGGTGGGGCCCCCTCTGGGGATAAGGGGTAATGGGGATTGGGGAAGGTGGGGCCCCCTCTGGGGATAAGGGGTAATGGGGATTGGGGATTGTTTTTCTGCTCATTTGCCTCTCTCTGCACCTCTATTGTTTGCTCCCTACTCTCCCCCATCTCCTCTAGTACCGAGTCCCCAGTCCCCAGTACCCAGTCCCTTATTTTGCCAACTGTTCAGAAAATATCACCTTTTGATAGTAATCTTGTAGCTGCTTGGTAGCAGCTGCCCAACCCCAGCTTTCTGCTTCCTGGCGGGCATTTTGACGGATGATATCTCGTTGTTGTTTTTGTTCTAAGAGTCGAACAGTAGCAGCTAACGCTCCTTGAATATCTGCTGTTGGCTCAAAAAGATATCCATTTACCCCATCTGTGACAATATCAGGAATTCCCCCGGAACGGGCTGCTACCACGGGACAGCCAGCAGCCATCGCTTCTAGTAGTACTAAGCCTAGTGTTTCTGTCCGGGAAGGAAAGATGAAGGCATCAGCACTCGCAAAGGCAGAGCCTAACTCTTGCCCCATAAGATAGCCAACAAAATAAGTGTTTGTGCCAGCAAAGTGTTTTTGCAATGCTTCACGGTGGGGGCCATCTCCAACCAATGCTAACCGCGCTTCGGGAATTGCTTCTAAGATTGGTTTGATACGCTCAATTTCTTTTTCAGCCGAAAGTCGCCCAACGTAAAGTAGTAATGGACTTTCTGGATGATTTTGTGATAGACGCGATCGCATCTCTACACTAGCTAAATCGGGATGAAATAATTCTGTATCTACCCCACGCTGCCATAAATCTACACGTTCAATACCATGTGCTGTCAATTCCTCCACCATTGCTGTGGAGGTACAGAGATTCAAAGCAGCTTGATTATGAGCGCCTTTGAGCAGTTCCCAAAGAAAACCCTCAAGCATCCCCAAGCCGTAATGCTGGAGATATTGGGGTAAATGGGTATGGTAAGACGCTACTAAGGGTATTTTGAGGATTTTGCTATAAAATATGCCAGATAAACCCAAAACTGCTGGATTCACGACATGAATAATATCTGGCTTAAATTTTTCTAAAGCGTACCCAATGGCTGGGCGAGGAAGTGCCATCTTTAATTCTGGATACAATGGCAGAGGAAAACCAGTAACGCCGTAAACTTTAGCGCCTTTGTGTTCTGTGATGCCTCCATCAGGGGCAATCACCAGCACTTGATTACCACTGCGCTGGAGATGATCGACAGTATGGCGCAGGCGCGTTACAATGCCGTCAACCTTGGGTAAAAAGGTTTCGGTAAATAGGGCAATTCTCATAAAAAATTATTCAGTCCAGGCAGATAATCTCAGCTTTGCTTGCGTTTCGGTATCAAACACAGAATAGACTCTCTCGCGTGGTGTAATCAACTCTGCACAGTCAAAATAACTATAGTCAACGGCAAATTTAGTAGTAGCTGGATGATACGCCTGATAAATAATAACTGGTTAGTCGTCATATTGTGCTAAAATATGACGACTAATTTTAGACCCACGATTTACTGGGGTTTACCTTAATTTCTGTGCCAAGAGACTTTGGGCAGAATTTGCTTATGATCGACTCGCGTCTGATACTTGATAGCAAAGTTTAACAGAGAATCGAGTAAAGAATCAGAGAGCAAGTGAGGCTGTAAACCTAAATCGAGTAATTTAGTGTTTTTAGCGTTGAAATAATGTTCTTCTTTCTCGACTCTGGGATTATCTAAGTGATTGATTTCTACATTCAATCCCATAGCGTTACCAGCTTTTTTCACCATCAATGCCAAGTCGCCGACGCTGAATTGTTCGGTAAATTGGTTAAATACGCGGAATTCACCAGCCTCGGCAGGGTTAGCGATCGCTAATTCCACACATCTGACTGTATCCCGAATATCCAAAAATCCGCGAGTTTGTCCACCTTTACCGTAGACAGTTAACGGATGTCCAATTGCTGCTTGAATACAAAAGCGGTTCAGTGCAGTACCAAACACACCATCGTAATCCAGCCGATTAATCAATAGTTCGTCCATCCCCGTTTCTTCGGTTAAGACGCCATAAACTACACCCTGATTTAAATCAGTTGCCCGCAATCCCCAAATCCGGCAAGCAAAGTGGATGTTATGACTATCATGGACTTTGCTTAAGTGGTACATTGAACCGGGCTGCTTGGGATAAGGTAGGGTATCCTTGCGTCCATTGTGTTCAATGGTGATATACCCTTCTTCAATATCAATATTGGGTGTACCGTATTCGCCCATCGTCCCCAGCTTCACCAAATGACAATCGGGGAAATCTTCCCGCATAGCGTACAGCAAGTTCAACGTCCCAACGACATTATTAACCTGGGTAACAACTGCATGTTCTCGGTCAATCATGGAAAATGGCGCCGAACGCTGTTCACCAAAATGCACCAGAGCATTTGGCTGAAATTGCTGTAATGTTTTATGGAGAAATTCGTAATTAGTAATATCGCCGATGAACAAATCGATAGATTTACCTGTCAAATCTTGCCAGCGCTGGAGACGTTGTTGAATTAGTGCGATCGGAGTGAGAGTTTCAACACCAAGTTCGTTATCCCAGTGCCGCCGCACCAAACTATCTAAAATTCCAACTTCATAACCTCGATTGGAAAGGTAAAGAGCAGTTGCCCAACCGCAATATCCATCACCACCAATAACCAGGACTTTCATCTTCACCAGTTTTTACTCGCTGATAGCTAAATCTATCAGGTTTCTGTACCCTCTCAATCATCATTCTGGGGGAGATGTGGATTTTGGGCATTGGGCATTGGGCATTGGGCATTGGTCAATTGGGAATTGGTCAATAATCAATAATTCTTCTTCCCCTGCCTCCCCTGCCTCCCCTGCCTCCCCTGCCTCCCCTGCTCCCTCATCTCCCTCATGCCCCATGCCCCATGCCCCATGCCCAATTAAAACTTTAAAATCCGATACTCCTGGGCAATGTAATAAAACAAACGATAGTATTCTTGAAAATCTTGGCTCTTGCTTCGTCCGCGCAAATAGTATTTCACTTGACTCTGAGTTAGTGTCAGTGTCATTGAACCTACTAGTCGATCAACTTCTACAACCAGCACCCCAGATACTCCTTGGGCGGTTTGAAAGTTGGGTTTGAGCTTTTTCTCTGATTCTTGGTTTGTAACAATCGAATTCGGTAGCTGCTGACTTGCCCACCCTCGAATTTCCACCGTTTTGTTCTGGGGTGAAATCAACGCAATTCCATCACCATTTTCTGATGCTGCTAAAGAAATCCAGTTACTCGGATACGGAAATTCAAAGCCATAACGGGAGTTGCTATAAGTTTTCCAGGCGATCGCTCCAGCGTTAAAATTATTTGCAGTACAACCCCACAAAATTATTAACACGGCAATAACTCCGCTAACGCTGACGGCAAACCGATAAATTCTTCGCTCCAAACTACAGGTTTTATTAGCAGTAGTCATTTACATCACACATTTTGCCAAAGTCACTGATTTCATAGAAATACCAGGAAATACCAGAAACTCTGATCTTGCACTATTCTCAATCAGCTAACTAGTAATCTGCCACATCAATTTTAAGAGATTCGTAGTGAGCGATTTATCGCTCAATTTCAAGGGCTAGAGCCACTAATGATGATGCCAGCAACCCAAAATATAAATAAATGTAACGAAATAGACGTTAAAACGTTTTACTGTCTTGACAACCAATAAAAGAACCGATAACTTGATATACATACCCGGGTAAGACCGTTAAAGAGTTATATGCAAACGCAAACTAAGCAAAAGGTCACTTTGTATTTATCGCCAGAGTTGCACAGAAAACTGAAGATTCGTTCAGCAGTTGATTCCGAGCCAATGTCAGAACTTGCCGAACGTGCCCTTGGTTTTTACCTATCCAATCAAGAATTGGTTGACGAGTTAGAAGACTCTTCTTATGGGCGGACTCATAGAGTTTATTCATGCCCAACTTGTGATAGCTCACTAGTCTTACGTGATGGGGAACTGGTTACTTTAGGCAATCAACCAGGAGTAGTTGGTCAAGAGCATCTTTCTCTCGATGAGATGGATGAAGATAAAACCAATCCCAAGGGTGAGGAAGAGTTAGTTCCTTGCTAGATAGATATTCATGATTCGGTTGTCTTTACCAGAAGCAATGTCTCTACTGTCTCTATAAGGTCTCAAGTAGGTCGAAGTATGAACGAAGAGCTCAAGATCCTAATTCAAGCTCAATACCCTTTAATCTACCTTGTTACCTCCGAGGAAGAGCGGGCCGAGCAAGCAATTTCCACTATCGCCCAGTTGTTAAAGCCCCAGCGTCGGGTATTTGTTTGGACAGTAACACACGGGATTGTTGAGTACGGTCAACCCCGGAATGTTACCCAACATAATACCGTGTCTCCAGAAGCGGCGATTGAGTGGATTATCCGGCAGAAAGAAGCAAGTATATTTATTCTTAAAGATTTACATCCCTTTATAGATGCGCCTGCAACTAACAGATCGTTACGTGATGCGATCGCTAGTTTCAAAGGTATGCAAAAGAACATCGTTCTGATGTCTCCAATGCAGCAAGTACCTATAGAACTGGAAAAAGAAGTTGTCGTTCTCGACTTTACATTGCCAGATATGGCTGAGTTGAATAAAGTCTTAACTCACCATATAGAGCAAAATCGTGGTCGGCGACTGACAACAGAAGCCAGAGAAAAACTTCTTAGAGCTGCTTTGGGTCTAACTAAAGATGAAGCGGAGAAAGTCTACCGTAAGGCACAGGTAACTAAAGAGCGTTTAACGGAAGATGAAGTAGACATCGTTTTATCTGAGAAAAAGCAACTAATCCGGCGCAATGGCATCTTAGAATACATTGAAGAAGATGAAACTATTGATGCTGTAGGTGGCTTAGAAGAGTTAAAAAGATGGCTCAAGCAACGCTCTAACGCTTTTACAGAAAGAGCGAGAGAGTATGGTTTGCCTCAACCAAAGGGGATGTTAATTTTAGGAGTTCCGGGTTGCGGTAAATCATTAATTGCTAAAACTACTTCCCGACTGTGGGGTTTACCACTGTTGCGGTTAGATATGGGGCGAGTCTACGACGGCTCAATGGTGGGACGAAGTGAAGCAAACTTGCGAAACGCCCTGAAAACAGCAGAATCTATTTCTCCAGCGATTTTGTTTATCGATGAATTAGATAAATCCTTTGCTGGTAGTGGAGGTTCCTCTGATTCTGATGGGGGAACTTCAAGTAGAATCTTCGGCTCTTTCCTCACATGGATGCAAGATAAGAAATCACCAGTGTTCGTGATGGCAACAGCCAACAGAGTAGAACGCTTACCTGGCGAGTTCTTGAGGAAAGGACGCTTTGATGAAATTTTCTTTGTCGATCTGCCAACACCGGAAGAACGTCAACAGATTTTCAATATTCATCTGACCAAACGCCGTGAAGACATCTCTCGATTCGATCTTGAGCAATTAGCCAAGATGTCTGATGGCTTTTCTGGGGCAGAAATAGAGCAAGCGATCGTTGCGGCAATGTATGAAGCTTTTGCCCAAGATCGGGAGTTCACCCAACTAGATATTATTGCTGCACTGAAGGCAACATTGCCGCTGTCTCGAACGATGCAAGAACAAGTAACGGCTCTGAGAGATTGGGCCAGACAGCGCGCACGCCCCGCAGCATCCTCCGTAGCTGAATATCAGCGAATGGAGTTTTAAAAGCTTTCCTCTGCCATCCCAGGGGGAAAGGCTAGCTGAAAATGCTAGCAGTTATAAGAAAAGCCGCATCCTGTTAAGCGCGGCTTCGCCCAAAACAAACCGTTGTCGTTTTTCTCAATCTTCTCATTGGAGGAAACCCAAATGTCTCACTTTAGCACCCTGCGTACCAAAATCACCGATGCCGAAATCCTCAAGGCTTCCTTGCGCGACCTCGGTATCAGCGTAAAGACTGAAGCTGATGTCCGTGGTTATAACGGTCAGCGTGTCCGTTCTGACATCGTTGCCGTGTTGGAAGGCGAATATGACCTCGGCTGGTCTCGCAATGGCGATGGTTCTTTTGACCTAATCGCTGACCTGTGGGGCGTTGCTAAGAAGCACAACCAAACCGAGTTGATCAACTCAATCAACCAAAAGTATGCCGTTAACAAAACTTTGGCTGAAGTAAAACAGCGCGGTTTGCAAAACGCCAATGTGAAGTTGGTATTGCAATAACAATTTCTCTGCGCGTTCCCAAAGCTGCACGGGTTAACCATATAAATAGCGGTTAGCCCGCTTTTTTATCGGGACTGAGATATATTTCTCAGTCCTGATTTTTTATGAGTTTAGTCAATACTAATTTAAAATTAGTAAGCCCTATTAACTTCAGCTTTTAAATTTGATGCCTGAACTTCGCAATGATTTTCAATCAAGAGCTATTACAGAAAGAACAGGCACATTTACTGACAATATGAAATTACCTATTCATAGATGGTTTAGGTATTCTGCTGGATTTTCAGCAACTTGGGTTGAAGGAGTAATCGCAGAACTGAAACCGAAAATTGTCCTCGATCCATTTGCAGGATCGGGCACTGTTTGTATTGCTGCTGATAAACTTGGTGTGAATTCCTACGGCATTGAAGCGCACCCTTTTGTTTATCGGCTTGCACAAGGGAAGCTCTCATGGGAGATAAATACCGATGAGTTTTTGGAAGCGATCGCTGAAATTAAAAATCTTGCTGCTAGTCTTCAGCCAAAGCTTCCAGACCAAATGCCAGCGTTACTAAATAAATGTTACACCGAGGATATATTAATATATCTCTTCAAAATCAAGCAAGTTTATTTAGAGCTAGCCCCAGCCCTATCAGAAGAGTTACAGGATCTCACTTTTCTAGCAATCTCTGCTACTTTACGATTGTCAAGCTATGTAGGCACGGCGCAGTGGCAATATATTCTTCCAAACAAACGAAAAGCCAAGATTTCTAAACCACTTAATGCACTAGATACTCAAGTCGCTTTGATGTTAGAAGATATGCGTTGTATGCAGTCTGTTAGAACAGCAAGCCAAGCTACTTTTATTAGAGAAGATGCAAGGATTTTAGAAAGTATTCCCGATAAGTCAATAGATTTAGTAATAACCTCTCCACCGTATGCAAATAACTATGATTATGCTGATACCATGCGTCTCGAAATGACCTTTTGGGGTGAGGTTAACTCTTGGGGGGATTTACATGATACAGTTCGCAAGTTTCTGATTCGTTCAAGTTCGCAACATGTGTCAAAGGATCGATTGCAATTGGATGCTTTAATAACTGATCCTCTCCTTGAGCCAATTCGAGATGAGCTAATTCCTGTTTGTAAAGAGCTAGAAAAAGTCCGAGAGACTAAAGCCGGCAACAAAGCTTATCACACAATGATCGCCGCATACTTTATTGATATGGGGTCTGTATTCCATGCCCTTCGTCGAGTTACA
The DNA here is from genome assembly GCF_034530775.1 of Nostoc sp. DedSLP04. NCBI lineage: Bacteria > Bacillati > Cyanobacteriota > Cyanophyceae > Nostocales > Nostocaceae > Nostoc > Nostoc sp. DedSLP04. The sequence continues at coordinate 64,704 of NZ_JAVRCL010000048.1, forward strand.
ACATCTGATTGCAAGATTTGCTTTGTAGTTGGAGATTCGGCCCCTTATGGGGTGTATGTTCCAGTTGAGCAGTGGTTGGGAAAATTAGCAAATGAGGCAGGGTTTTGTTTATGGTCTTTTGAGAAAATTAGAGAACGTAATGTCAAGTGGAAAAACAGAAAACATAATATTCCTTTACATGAAGGAAGGCTTTGGATAGAAAGTTAGATTATGGCGCAGTCACCATCACATAAGTTTGGTCAGCAACTAGGCAAACTTCTTGAAGATATCGTACTTTATGATATTCTGAAACCTCGACTAGAGCAATTTGCTCAAGTCAAAAACTACTATCTTGACTGGCAGCGATCGCGTCCAGCTAAAAGTGGTAAAAAGGTTACTTGGGAGGATAAGTACGGAAATAAGCACGATCTAGATTTTGTGATTGAAGTCGATGGCACGGATAAGAAGCTTGGCAGACCTGTTGCATTTATTGAATCTGCATGGCGTAGATATACGAAGCACTCAAAGAATAAAGCTCAGGAAATTCAAGGGGCGATATTACCAATTATTGAGCTTCATCATCTATCTGCACCCTTTTATGGGGTAGTATTAGCTGGAGATTTCACAAAGCCAGCGTTAGAACAACTAAAAAATAATGGCTTTGCAGTTATTTATATCCCCTATAAAGGTGTAGTATCAGCATTTAAAGTAATTGATTTTGATGTTGCTTTTGATGAGGATACTCCTGATGAAAGCTATACTACAGCCTTTAGACAACTTGATAGTCTTACTAGTTCAGATAAAGAAAAACTGCGACAGGCTTTGATACGAGTTTGTCAAGAAGAAGTAGATAGGTTTATGGAAACGCTTAGAAATTGTCTTGAGCGTTACATTAGTAATATAGTTTTAATTCCGCTTTTCGGAAAGAGATACGAATTTGATAGTATTGATGATGCAATTAGTGGACTGGATACACTTAAGATTGACAGTCCAGTTGGAGAATTTGAAAAATTTGAAGTTATCGTTGATTATAATAATAGCGATACCATTCGAGCTACTTTTCAAAACAAGAATTTGTTGACAGACTTTTTAAGAAAATTGGAACATTAAGTGAAGGTTAGGGAGAGATTCTTGAGCCTGTTTACTAGCACTCATCATCCTTTATGCTTCCATCTGGCATAACGGTACTGTCAAATATAGCGTTATAAAGATATTAGACATGTCCTTAAAACAAAAGTTATGGAAAAATGATACAGAAATAAAAAT
>NZ_JAVRCL010000049.1:0-39107 GCF_034530775.1 Nostoc sp. DedSLP04
TTTTCTTTTAATCCTTTTATTCAGAATACTCGGAAAGTGACAGAAGAGGGATATATATCTGTTCAAGTTTGTCCTGAACTTAGCTCTCGATTTATTAACCAACACAACATCAATGATGAAACTCTTTCCTTGGCTTAATTTTGCACACATTGTTGATTCTAGTGTCCTACCTAGAATCGCTAGGACTCAAATAGCTACTCATGGCAAGAGTGGCACATTAATCGACACAGCTATCAAATCTAATACTTTACGCAACGATTCCACAGATATCAATTGCCTCAAAACCTTTGATAGTGCTGTTCTTGCTTATCAGATGATGGGTCTTAGCAACTTTGAATGAACCGTAGGATGCAATCACCCGAATGGGTGAGGAACAAATCAACCGTTCAGGTGAACTGGGTGCAGGAAGTTAAGACAGATAAAAAATAAGACTCTATTACTCAAGAACACTAATTGCACTTTACTATAAATAAGGATAATCCTATGAAACTCTCTATCTTGATTGATTCTGTACTCATTGTTACTTCTATTGCTTTATTGCCTAGAATCGGTGGTACTCAAATAGCTACTAACAATAGTGGCGAACCTATAGCTATCAATTCTAACAATTCATCTAACGTCAGCTACCTCAAACCTTTTGATGCTGCACAGAGTAGTCTTAGCAGTAGCGCTTTGGTATCTCAATACCAAACAGGAAACCTGACTGGATTAAATGTGGTTAAGACTGCTGTTAACCCTAAAAAGTTACCAGCACAAGCTTTGAATGATAAAGGTTATCTAAACGCTGTCAAGTTGCAGTTGACATCAGACAACAGCACTAATGATTTATCTTACTAAGTACAGACTTACAGAGGTTCGTAATGGATTTATAAAATGCTGTACTATCATTTGGTTGTTTTGACAAGAAAATGCCTAACCGAGCAGGAAAAGCTGCTGTCTCCCCCTAATCACCATCTCATTTGCAAAAATTACTTTGACCCCTCCAACACCTTGGAGGGTTTTTAGTTGGTGCTACGGTTGCTACTTGCTCCAGCATCGTCTCATGCACAGTAGCACTAGAATGCTTTATGCCCCTACAACGGCGTGACTCATCACACTTTTAGAAAAAAGGGACGGGTCATAAATTATTTACTGTTCTATCAAATTAACGTTGTTAAGTTACTCAGCAGGTGTAGTTTTCACCTCCAGGCTGTGTTAGATATTGTGACGCGAAACAGGAGTATAGATACGTTGCTAAAGCTTTCTCCCGAATCTCCTCTATTTATTGTATTAATCATTATTAGTTTTCTAGTAGTAACTTTGTCAACTTGGTTATCATCCAAACCATTCATTTTAAAACCATTTGGAGTTAATGATATTGTCCAGTTACTCACATTACAATTATTTATTTCTTTGTTATTAGAGCGTTCTTTAGAAGTTTTTATAACTACTTGGCGTGGCCCATTTGTCGAACAATTAGATATTAATATTGAGCAAAAAAAGGCTCTACTGTCTGAAAAGATAAGACTTATGGAAGTTCAACAGAAGCAATTATTAGAATCTAATCAAATCAGCGGACTCCCGCCAGAAGGAATGAGTTTAGAACAGCAAATCATCCAAAATTTTACACAGAACCAACAAGAACCATTAAAAATTTTCCAGCCACAAATGGATGATATCAATGAAAAAGAGCGCCAAAAAACAGCCTATAAATCTGATACACGAACAATTGCTCTATGGACATCTCTTTTATTCGGTCTTTTAATGAGCGCAATAGGTATTCGCTCAATCGAACCACTTGTAGTTATTGATTTAGATAATCCCATACAAGTAATTATTTTCCGTTGTTTAGATGCATTGCTGACAGGAGGTTTAATTGCCGGAGGTAGTGAGGGAATTCATAAGCTTATAAAAGTTTTTATCGATTTTATGGAAGCTACATCTAAACAAATCAAAAATCAAGGCTCGTCTTGATGAAACTCTCAATGCAGGAGAATATTGCAAATATTATGAAATTATAGTAATATCTATTCTGTTTATTTTTAACTATTTTTCCACTGGAAATTTTGATAATAAAATTGACTCAGATATATAAAACGGGTCGCAAAATCACAGGGAATTTCAAGCAAAGAATAGAAATTGTATAAATGTAAATTCAGTACCAGTACAGCGATCGCGCCAATTTTTAGAACAAAAGAGAGCGACACTGAGCAGTACCTTAAAGTGGAGATCGCATACAAAAAAGCCCAGTCATCTCTAACTGGGCTTTTAGCTATCTCAATCAATTATTGAAAGTGAGTAGTTTCGCACTATGCAGCAGGTTGTTCTAGATTAACCTTGACAACTTTGTTCTTTTCTTGCTCGGTTTTAGGCAGTGTCAAATTCAAGATACCGTCTTTATAATCTGCGGTGACATTGGTATTTTGAACCCTAGCAGATAAAGGAATTACACGCTGGAACTTGCCGTAATAAAATTCACTCTTGGTAATACCCTTGTCTTGGGTTTTAGTTTCAGATTTGCGCTCACCGCTAATGTGAACAGCGTCTTGGGTGACTTGAATATCTAAATCTTTAGCTTCCAGTCCTGGCAGTTCTAGCTTGAGATGAATCGCATCATCAGTTTCGTGCAACTCAGCAGCCGGAACTCTGACAAAGCCTTTTTCAAGCCGTGCAGATGGGACTCTGGTATCTCCTAATAAGCCGTTGATGTGACGTTCTAAAGCGTTCAATTCTTGCCAGGGGTTGTAACGAACTAGTACCATAACTCTTTCTCGGAAAAATTCAGCTATTGTTTAATCGTTTTTGCACTTGGTTTTGTGCTTATGTATTCATAATAAGTATGGTTCCAACTCCTGTAAATTCGGTTATCATCACCTAATTAAATGATGATTACCGCACTTAATTAGACCTAAAAAAAGATTACGGTTTACTCTAATTTATTAGTTCGGTAAACCAGAATAAGAATTTTTAATATCAATAATCAACTACCTAATCTGCTGTTAAAGGAGATATGCAGTCAGGCGATCGCTTATATTTCCAAAACAACATTCAAGCTCTACTCGCCTCACCATCACACTATTCAATAAGCATTTCGATTTAGTCATCGGAAAACTATTAAGATGAAATACTCTCTACATCTTTGCAACTGCATTGAATACAAGTAACATCAAATGCTGAATTCATCCACTCATAACCGCAAGCACGACAATCACAGAAAATATTATTGCGATTGGGGTGTGGTCATTGTGCAGGAACTTACGGGAGAATAAATAAACTATTGCGCCGTGGTATTCCTAAAACTTTAGACTAGAATCCCCTAGCATAAAGGCAAGGGTGTTGACAAAGGATTTATGATTTTTGGCTGATCTCACCTGATAATTCAGGTTTTATAATTAAAGTTAAAGGGCTTAGAGTATTAAGCATAAATGAGGTTAAAAGCTGTGAAGAAAATAGTTGTTGCTACAATATTTAGCTTAATCGCTGGCTCAACGTCTTTACTTTTTCCCCAAGCCGCTAAAGCTGATAGGGTTGTTTACTGTCGTCCTGTTATTGATAATAGGGTACTCAACTCGTCGGCTAACCACCCCAATGCTTATACAAATGGTTTTCGAGAAGGACAACAAAGCGCTCGGAATAGAGAAACTTATAAACCTCGGACTGCGGGAGGCGAATTCGCTCGTGGTTTTCAGGATGGTTATTTGAATCTACCTTATGCTGGGCAAGAGAATGTTGTACCTAGAACAACTCAGATTTGTGATGATGATTACACCGTAGCGCCTTCTCCTGTTTACATCTACAACCCTTATCCCATCTATGTGTCACCCTATCCTACTTATGGCATCAACTTCGGATTTGGAAGAGGGTTCCACTTCGGATTTGGAGGAGGGTTCCACGGATGGGGTCACCATCGAAGATGGTAGGGGTGGAAAATTTCGTCAAAGAAAGTTTTCTGGGCTGAAGGATACTTTGTATTCACTTTCGGAAGTGATGAGTGAAAAATTCGAGATTATATCTGAAATGCGATCGCCCTTAGTTTTTAAAGACAAGCGATCGCACTGACAGCAGCTTTTAAGCAAACGTGAGTAGCATCTCGAAGATCGGAAAACTCAAGAGCGTAGTTTATCGCTCTCTGCATAACACTGCGCGGCAGTTGCTTTTCCCAAGGGGAGACGCTGCGCGAACAAGTCTCTTAACCGCAAGGGCGCACTGCCTTGTCTTTGTGGTTCGTTTATTTGGATAATTTATTTCTTGGAAATCCCTTATTTAATCCTCATTCCTTACCGCATAAAAGTTGAATTATCTAGATGAGATTAGTCAATGAGTTGTGGGGTGGGAATTTGCGTATCGATATCCGCTTGGGAAAAAGTGGGGAGCAACCAAGTACTCTCACCCGCCTTGAATACTTTGGCAGGTTCAACATTCAATTCAATTGCACCAGTAGCTGGATTGGTTCTAGCAAGAGACTGTGTGCCATCAACAAACTTAACGGCGATAGGTTGGGTCAGTTGTTGTGGTTGAGCGTTTGGGCCTAAAACCACTTGAGAACCTGCGGGTAAGTACATACCATCGCAATCCCAATCATCATCGGTGATTGTTCCTGCACCCAGAAAGTAGAGTTGAGTTGGAGATTTTTTTGGTTTATTGGCATAGACAGCCAAAGTCTTTCCAGTTTCATTACGGCACTGCGCCCGCTTTCTAGCTGTTTCTATGACATTTTTCTGAAACTGCAATTGTGCTAGTCGCTGCTGGAATTGCTCTGGTGTATAGCCAGCTTGCTCAGGTGTATTCTTGACAGTTAGAAGTTGATTGAGTGCCTGAGTTACCTCAGCATAGTCAGCCCCCTTAGTGAAATCCTTACCTGCCCAAGAGGGTTGAGCAATTAACAGATTCACCATCAATACGAGAGCGACAAGAACAAGTTTGAGAAACTGCATAAATTTCTCCTTTTTTTGAAATTAGTGTTTAGTACCACTGAAACTTTACCAGATTTCAAATCCTTGAAAATTTCGATCGCGATCGCACCACATACCCATAAGATTAATTAATAGCCCTATACAAGCTCTCCTCAATACCCACTAAAAGTTGGTAATAGTTAACTATTAACTGATGGCTGATATTAAACTCTTAACTGGGTGACGGCGATATTACCGGAAAAACATACATCTACATCGCTGCCAGGAGTGCGATCGCGTTTGCTATATTCTCCTACATAATAAAAATTATCGCCTTCAATTCGATAGTTCACGGGCAAAGGTTTGGTACAGGCTTGGCAAAATACCATCTCAGGATGTGGTTCTCCTGGTTGCAGATGCGGCAGATTCACATTCCAGAAGCTTCCTGGTTCTAGGGGACGCTTGAGTAAATCCGCTAAAACTTCAGCTGTGAATTTGGCAGCTAAATCCCAATCAAAATTCTGCTTGGCTTTGCGATAGTGGGAAATGGCAACTCCGGGAATACCGTGCATCGCGGCTTCTCGCACGGCGGCCACTGTGCCAGAAATATAGGCATCGACTCCCAAGTTTCCCCCAGCGTTGATACCTGAAAGTACAAAGTTGACATCTGCGTGAATTTGTGTTAGCGCAATTCTCACACAATCAGCGGGAGTCCCTGCGATCGCATACTCAGTCTCAGAACGTCGCTGGAGGTTGATAGCACGAGTAGTAGTAACTTGATGTCCACAGCCAGACTGATGATCGGCAGGAGCGGCGATAATAGAATTTTTGCCGTTTACAGCTTTGAGCAGCGCTTGGATACCAGGGGCATCAATGCCATCGTCGTTAGTTAAAAGTATAGTCATGTATATATGATATTGATTTAGCTAAAATATCAGAAAAATGCAGATATAAACCATCACATAGACATCTCTAGAAACTAAATATGCATTGTCTACAACTCTTGTAGAGAGCTAGCAGGATAACGTGTTGACATTCTTTTTCACTCAGATATCTAAAGCTACTCGCAGATATGAAAAAATATGGCGTTGCTGAACCAAAATATAAATCATGCGATATGATTTCTAGATGGTTTGCAAATTCCGCCCTCAGTATTTGGGTTAATTCCCAAAATGGGCGGTATTTCTTGTGACTAGTAAGAGGTTTAGCGTCAGGTGAATGCTTGCAACCGCCCTCAGAAGTTTGTGTAATCAAAAATCCCGTACAATATACATATTTGCTGAGAATATCAGAAATTTTACACTGAAGAAAATCGGGAACGAGGTGATTTTTGCAGTGGTTCTGTAGTATTTTTGGTGCAAGTCTGTCTTAGGGATCACACGATGAAACAGCTCCTCAAACAAGTTTTTAGCAGTCAAAAACACCTCATCCGGCTAATTCTACCTTTGGTGACGGTTATTTTCGCAGCCTCGCTGTTTACCACACCTGCTTTAGCCACAGGTGTGTATCAAATACCCAGCCTGACAGCAGGGAATGACACTTGGGTTTTGGATCAAGGTGAAGTCATCAGCCGTCTGAATGAAGGCAAGATTAGCAGCGCTTTTAAAGATTTGGCAAAGCAAACAGATAAGGAAGTCAGAATTGTTACTGTTCGCCGACTCGACTATGGCGAAACACCAGAAAGCTTTACTAAAGAACTGTTTGAAAAATGGTTTCCAACAAAAGCAGCCCAAGCCAATCAAACTTTATTGGTTATTGATACAGTTACCAATGGTACTGCCATTATTACTGGGGATCGAGTCAAGCCTTTGCTTACTGACTCTATTGCCGAGAGTGTAGCTACTGAAACAGTAAGTGTGCCGTTACGCAATGGTGACAAATACAACCAGGCATTTCTCGATGCCAGCGATCGCCTTGTCGCCGTTCTCTCTGGTAAAACCGATCCAGGCCCACCCCAAATAACTGACAATGTGCAGGTTGAAGGCACTTACAAGAAAGCAGAAGAAACCAATCAAGGTAATGCTACTGCTTGGGTAGTAGGATTGTTAATTGCTGCCACCGTTATCCCAATGGCAACTTACTATATCTATCAGATAAATCAGCCCTCTTCTAATGGGTAATTGTAGAGTGGGGAGTTAGGAGTTAGGAGTTAGGAGTTTCTAACTCTTAACTTTTAACTCCTCACTCCTAACTTTAATCTTGAACATACTCTTGCCCTGTAACTAAAGCTACCTCAGCCCGGACAAATTCTCTACCTAGATAAGCTGCATGATCTAATTGAGTTACAGGAGGGGGCTGAGTTTCTTCAAAAATCTTCACGCAAAGTTCTTTCGCCGTTCTGGCGCTAAAAACTGTTGTATGAGTTCGTTCTACCTTTTCTCGCGCCGGAATTACCTTTCCCGTTTCGGGATCGACAGCTAAACCGCGATCGTCAATCACATTTGTAAAATGCTTGGCATAAATTAACCCTGCGTCTCGATCTAAGTAAATAATGAAATATCCACCAGGATCGAGGTCAATATGACGCTGGGAAAGTTTATCATCAATTGCGGTTAAATCTTCAACTATTAAATCCATAAGCATTAGAAAAAGAAATTTTCTTTTTTCAGGGTTTTTACACTCTATATCAAGTGTAATTCGTCGTTCACCCTCTGCCTTGGCAAACTTTTAAGAATCTCGGTTACTAAATGGCAACTCTGCATTAATTGCCTCAATCTGCTGCTGTTCGAGTTGATTCACTTCTTTAATATAGGGAAGTAAAATTTTTCCTAAACGATTATTGTAAAAGCGATGCAGACTGTGATTGGGCATAGCGGGGAAACCGCGCCGTTTTTTGTGACGCCCACCCGCGCCAGGGTCAAAAATTTGGATATTGTTAGCGATCGCCCACTCAATCGGCGCATAATAGCAAGCATCAAAATGTAAGCAATCTATTTCTTGAAAACTTCCCCAATAGCGTCCATAGAGTTTGTCATCTTTAAATAAACAAAAAGACATTCCTAAAGGATGAGAATTATCTTCCTCGCTATATGCAGCAACAAACAAGACTCGATGGCGATAATCGGTGTGTAGCTGCTCAAAAAATCTTTGCGTGAGATACTTGCTACCCCACCAGCCAAACTTATCACAGGTATCAGCATAGAATTGGTGCATCAAGGGAAACAAAGACTGAGGAATTCGATCCCCACTTAGTGGTTGCAATCGTAAACCTGCTTTCTCCACAGCTTTGCGTTCCCGCTTGATATTACGCCGTTGATTGGCATTAAACACCTTCAAGTAATCATCAAAAGTTTTAAAATCAGCATTTTCCCAGATATAGCTGTGGTGCAGCCAAGTTGTAAAGCCATGCCGTTCTAACATCGGACGCCATTGGGGATCGACGTAGAGAAAATGACACCCAGAAATCCGATTTTTGGAGCAAAAAGTGTCAATTTCATGCACTATCAGCGCTGTGATTTCATCCTCGTCTTCTCCTGGGGCGATTAAGAAGCGATAACCTTCTGCTGGGGTAAATGGTGTCATTCCCAGCAATTTTGGGTAATATTGGACTCCGATGCGATCGGCTAACTCTGCCCATTGATGATCGAAAACAAATTCACCAGAACTATGTCCTTTAAGATAAAGTGGCGCAGCAGCAATCAGCGTTTTATCTCGCCACAATGTCAAGTGATTTGGCAACCAACCAGTTTTAGCCGTAACACTCTGGGAAGTTTCGAGATTATTCAGCCACTCCCATTCTAAAAATGGCGTTTTGAGTGGCATTGCCAAAGCATTCCAGGCATTTTGGGGTACTTCAGCAATTTTGTTCGTCCAAACGACAGAATAGCGAGGCTTAAGTTGTTCCACCATCTTAGAGGAGTAGGGAGTAGGGAGTAGGGAGCGGGGGAGTAAGAATTTTAGATTTTAGATTTTGGATTTTAGATTGAAATTTAATCCAAAATCTAAAATCCAAAATCCAAAATTGAATTGCCCAATGCCCAATAAATAACTTAACTTAGCGTAATCTAATCTGCTGGTCGTTGCAGGCGATAGTGCAAAAACACCTCTTGCTCAACTGTATGAACTTCTATGAGTTGTAACTTAGGAGCCAAATCAGGTAAAAATCCTTTCCCTTCAACGGGTGTGGGTGCAGTATTACCACCTAAAATCAGCGGACAGACAGTTAGCCATAATTCATCAATTAAGTCTAATTCCACCAAAGAAGCGACTAATTCACCTCCACCCAAGATCGCCAAGCGTGTTATATGTAGAGTGGCTAGATACTTCAAAGCTGCGATAATGTCAATTTCTCGCGTTGGTGTTTCAAAAACCAGAATTTTCTCAAATTCTGGAGGGTACTCCTGTACTTTGATTCCCAGAGTTGAGTGAAGCGTCTGTAAGCGTTCTTTCCACGAAAATTCCCCTGCTGTTGTGGTGAGTAGCCAGCGTCTAACTGGTTGCTTAAAAAAGTGAATTTCCGGATTAAGCTTTGCAGAGTTTGTAATCACTATATGAACTGGTTGCTGAGGCTTCCCTCCTTGCGCCCGGAGTTGCACTAGAGTTGGATCGGTTACAGTAAGTGTTGTTCCATAAGCATCCAGAGTCCTAGCACCGAACAAAACGGCATCAGAGGCAGCAATTTGTTTTTCTAAGTGCGCTTTATCAACCCTTGAGCCAAACCGAGCAGGCGATCGCTTAAAATCTGCTATCTTGCCATCTGCACTCATTGCTAAAACAACTGTAGTATGAGGACGATGTTGCAACATTAAATTGATTTGATAGTTTTAATATTTACTTTAGTCGTATGTAGATTTTCAAAAAACCATACCTGCAAGCTACTGTTTGATATTTCACCACTGTATTGATATGCAACACAAATCGCTTCTACATCTAGCATATACGAGTTTTGGTATACCACGTTTCTTTTTGAATTATAGCAATTTGTTATTTTTAAACATTGAAAATAAAATTCTGATAATTTAATAAAATGTCTCATCTAGCTAGTTTAATTGCATATCTTTGGTGTTGTAGATTGCAGGTGCAAAGTGAGACACTTGATGACTAATTCCCGCCAATCTTCCTTCCGTCGAATTTTAGTAACGAGAATTTTGCTGCTGTTTGTTCCAGTTTTACTTGTAGGGGAACTTGTTGCCTTGAATAAGGCACGTACTAGTATATTGAGAACTGCACGGCAAAACTTAACAGAAAGCGCCATCAGTAAAGGGGAGAGAATTGGTGATGCGATCGCAATCTTAAAAGCTAATTTGCAGAGTGTAAGCAAAACAACGGTGATTCCATCGGATTCGCCTATACAAGAGCAAGAAATTCTCACACAGTTAAGGCAACAACTTCCAGCTAGTATTGAGTGCATCCAATTAACAAATCTCCAAAGCCACAAAATAATTGCCAGTAGCTGTGGGGATCGAGAAATTGGCGAATTGAGATTACCTTTCCCTAGTGAGGGAATTGATGTCAAAGCAATCTTACCGCCAAAAGCAGGAATGACTGGAAAAAGAAACACACAAAATCAGCAACTGCAACTAGTTTTATCTGCACCAGTATTTGATAGCCGAAGAAATTCAGTTTACAGCTTAAGTATTCAATCTGCATTATCCCAACAAACCAAAAATCCGCCGGGATCGCTCACGGGCGCTATGGTAGTGATTGCTGAAGATGGCACAATTTTGGCACACCCATTGACAGATTGGGTGGGAACTAACATCAATCAGCACCCTCATGCTTCCCAAATCAAAAGCATAATTAAAAATGCAATTACGGGACAAAACGATTCGATAAATTTATCTTTTACCGAAGGAAAAGAATTAGTCGCTGGTTATACAGCAATTCCAAATCCACTCACTCAACAGCAGCAGCAAAAATGGATAGTTTTAGCTGTTACTAGCGTCGATAATGCGCTTTTTGGTTTAGAGGAAATCAAATTAATTCTGATCGTTTTGACAGTTGGTTTGATTGGCGCAAGTTTGTTAGCATCCTTATATTTAGCTCCTTACTTGGCCCGTCCTGTAGAAGAATTGCGAGACTATGCTCTCAATATTCACTCTCACCATGCCGCACAACCAGTTCCGCACAATTTTAAAATTCGGGAATTCAATCAACTGGCTCAAGCATTAGACCAAATGGTAGAACGGTTGAAAGCGGGATCGGAAGAATTAGAAATAGCTTGGAAAGAAGCAAAAAGCGCTAACCAAATTAAAAGCCAGTTTTTGGCTACGACTTCCCATGAATTGAGAAACCCATTAAATATTATTATTAACTGTATTCGTCTGGTTGAAGAAGGTTTATGTGATGACCGGGAAGAAGAAATGGAGTTTCTCAAACGTGCCGATGAAACAACGATTCACTTGTTAGGTATTATTAATGATTTACTCGACATTTCTAAAATTGAAGCAGGTAAGCTTTCAGTTGTTTCCACACCAATTGACCTCCGACAACTATTGTTAGAGGTAATTAATTTACAATCAGTTAATGTCCAGCAAAAGGGCTTGCAATTGAAATGTGAGTTAACTTCCAAAGCGATCCCAATTAAGGCAGACGCGGGAAAACTGAAGCAAGTGCTGATTAATGTTATCGGCAACGCCACCAAGTTCACCGACACCGGGAGCATCACCATTGCAACAGAAATCCAATCTACTAATGGTAAATCTCAGGTGGTAGTAGCTGTGAAAGATACAGGTATAGGTATCGATCCGACTCAACAGCACAAATTATTTCGCCCCTTTGTAATGGTGAATGGCACTACAACACGCCAGTTTGAAGGTACTGGACTGGGACTAGCGATTTCACGAAACTTAATCGAACTCATGGGAGGTAGCATTACTCTTGAGAGTGCGGGACTTCATCAAGGTACGACATTGAAAATTACCTTACCTTTGATTGATATCTCGCTGTTAGCTATTCCAAATAAAGAAACAAATGTCGGGGATCTTGGATTCTCCTCTGGGAATGAGCCAGTAAAAGCAAGCCGCTATCCCAGCCTACAGGAGTCTGGAGGAAGTTCCTCTTTGGGGATCAACAAATCTGTAAAAGTAGAGCTAGACAAAGAAAAGCTCCCGAAGTCCCAGTTGCTCTTTGGAAATGAGACTTGCGAGATTCGTCTTTCGCCCTTACAAACTATCTTGGTAAGTCTTCCAAAAGGAGGAGTTTGTGCAAATGGGACTTTCAAGACGTAATTTAGTCAAAAGTCCATATTCATCACTACTCCTGAGACTTTTGCTCCTTGACGATGCGATCGCTCAAAAAAACAGGTTTACCACCTTGACTAAGAGATAATGTTAGAGCAGCAAGAATTTCTACTAACTCAGTGCCAACCCACCCAGACGAAACCTCTGAGGGAGTATTGTTAAGAATTGAGACAACAAAGGAGGAGCAAACCCGCCCCAATGGTTCTCCTGGCTCTAATTCCAGCACTATCTGCCTCTGATTAACAGGAATAAATTGATTCCCCTGCTGTTCAAACTCTCCATGCAGCAGGGTTAAAGGTGATGATATTGACATTTCATCAAAAATCAAACTACCAAGGCTACCTACAATCCCCAGTCGTCTCTGTTTATCAGAATTTAGCCAACACAAATGAATATAAGCTTGAAAGCCATCTGGGTATGTGAGTGTTAGCCATACTAAATCAGCCAAACCTTGAGACAGAGGAAAATTTATATCTTTCTTCCCCTCTGCTTCCCTGCTCCCCTGCTCCCCTGCTCCCTGTAGCCACACCGTACCCGTTGCTTGTACTTTCACAGGAATCTGCCCCAGCCAAGCGTTAAAGATAGCAATATCGTGAATAGCTAAGTCCCAAAGCGCATCAACATCTTGGCGGACAGGCCCCAAATGGGTGCGCGTTGCGTAACCATAGCGTAAATCACCTAATTTCCCCGTTTGTACTACAGTTTTTCCACGCTCAACTGCTGGGTGAAATAAATAGGTATGGTCAACCATGAGTATTAAATGATGCTGCTCTGCCAACTGGCAAAGTTCCCGACATTCTGCGGGGTTAAGAGTTAGGGGCTTTTCAGCCAAAACATGGTATCCCTGTTGGAGAGCGTCTTTGATTAAAGCATAGTGGGTGGTAGCTGGAGTAGCGATCGCCACTCCTGTCAACCCTGGCACTGTCTTTAAATCCTGCCATTGGGTTTTTAATAATACATTCCCGTCTAAGTTAAACTGCTGCTTGACCGCCGCTAATCGTTCTGGATGGGGGTCTACTACAGCAACTACATTTACTTGAGGATGTGCTAAAAAATTCCGCAGCAGATGCACTCCCCAACGCCCAACTCCGATGACAGCAATATTAATTTTATTTGTCATTTGTCATTTGTCATTTGTCATTTATCATTTGTCATTTGTCATTTGTATACAAAGGACGAGGGACAAATGACCACTGACAATCAACTGATTATCGACTAATCGCCCTTCTTTTAAGCTCAGGGTATTTGCGGGTTAGAAATTGCTAAAAAAGCTACTTTAGCTGCGGCTTGTTCTGCGGTTTTGATTGAGCGTCCTTTACCTTGTCCAAGCATCTTTCCGTGCAGCCACACTTCAGCCAGGAAACGTTCTTGATTGCGATGCGGTTGAGTGATTTCCACAACCCGATACTCTGGTAAAACTTTAAATTGCGCCTGAGTCCATTCTTGGAGAGCAGCTTTGTAATTAAGTCTGGCGGGATCGAGGCGAATTTCTGTTGCTAATTGGTGAAAGTGGGGATCTAGCCAAGAGCGAATCAATTCTAGATTTTGAGTACTTAAGTAAAGGGCACCCAAAACTGCTTCAAAAGCATCTGCCAATCGTGACTCTAGACCAACTTTATCGGCGGTAGCACTGCCAGCGACTAGTAAGTATAACTCCAAACCATAAACTCTGGCCAATTGGGCGAGAATGCGATCGCTTACCAATACCGAACGAATTGCTGCAAAATCCCCTACTGGACAATCGGGATAATTTTCCCATAACACAACAGCCGACACCAGCCGCACCACTGCATCGCCAACAAACTCTAGCTGTTCATAATTTGCCGAATCAGAGACAGTGGGATGAGTTAGCGCTAAATCCAACAGTTCCCACTTTATAGGTGCTTCTAGCGACAAACCAAATTTTTGGACTAAACTTTCAAGTTGCCGTTGACGGCGTGGATAGGCAAGGGGCATTACATGATAAGGGGAAGGGGGCAGGGGGCAGGGGGCGGAGGGGCAGAGGAGGCAGGGGAGGCAGGGGAGGCAGGGGAAGGTAACTAGCTATCTATACTTATATATCTAAATCTCTTGGACTATTACTCTAACAACTTTTTGCTACTTCTCTCTATCTAGCTTCTCTTGGATAGCTTGACGGCAAAATTCAGGAGGATCGTCTTTAGCTTTTACCTCTTCCTTCATTTCTTTGGTGACACGCAAATGTAGATATTCAGTTAATGGTCGTTCTCTATCTGTGGTGAATGGCTTTAAGTTATCTGGATTACCTTTATTTTTAGACATTGTATAGAAATACAAATAAACTTATTCTCCACGTGTATATCAGTGGATAATCTTAAATCGATGGGCATCTTAGCCTGAGAAACTTGTTGCCCACCGATTCCCACTTTTACAAGAGGTAACTCTATTTTATGTTTACGCGCACAGAATTAGAAGTTAAAAGCTTGAGAGCGTTACGCGATTTATGTCTGATACAGTACGGCATCCAAGCAATAGGAAACCCTGCTGATAAAGCATCATACATTAATGCACTCCTAACTTTCCCTGTTATAGCCTGCAAGCAAGTATCGGAGAATAAAGGATTGAAGTCTCCTATGCTTTCTCAAGTAGAAACGCTAGAAGCGACACTAGAAGCTATGGGAACACCGACACCAGAGCAGTCAGCATTGCTCAAGGTGACGATGGAGGGAAGGAAGTTAGAGTACCCTGCACGTTACAGTCAAGAGAAACTGTTTGGACTCTATCGGGTTAAATGGCATTTGGATACAGCATTAGAGATATTGGGAATGCTTTAAATGCTTTAGATGATAAATTAGCGATGTCTACGACGAGCTTCTCTACGAGACGCTACGCGTAGCAAGATCCCAAAGGGTACGCTTACGCACAAAACCCGTACAAAAAATAATAGAGTACAAACCGTGAAAGGTTCATACTCCATTAAAGGGGAGAGAGCAGGACATAAGCCGGGTTCTGTTCTCTTGCGAGGGCAGTTATCTATCTGGGACGTTTGTTACCAAACGCCTCAAGCGGCTCTCATTGAGCGGAACTGGTAAAAGACCAACCGTAGTTCCTATCGCCTTGCTCCCAACCGGGGTTTACCGAGCCAGCACCTCTCGATACTGCTGGTGCGCTCTTACCGCACCTTTGCACCCTTACCAAACAATTTTGAATTTTGGATTTTGGATTTTAGATTCAATCCAAAATTTAAAATCTAAAATCCAAAATTGATTGGCGGTATCTTTCTGTGGCACTATCCTCACGATCGCTCGCACTGGACGTTATCCAGCAAGTTTGGTCTTTCGGGAGTCCGGACTTTCCTCAAACCAGTAACTATGACCGATCTGCAACCGCCTGCGCCTACTCTCTCCTTAAATCCAGTGTACCCGGTTAACACAAGGGGTTGACAGGTTATTACTTTTTTTTATTCCAGGGTAGAGCGTAAGTCCAAGGTAGTTTCCTGACTGTGAAAGGACAATTGATAATGCTAATGGGAGGAAAATCACGACCTGGAGCTAGACCTAGACGCACTTCAGATATTCTCAACACTAATTGCAGAGAAAAATCCAACTCTTTTTTTCTGTTAATAAAATCGTTGTACAACTTTTTTTGCCCTTTTTGTAGCCCATTGATATCAATTAATGGTTTTTTTGCTAAATAGGTTCCAGCTACTTGATCGCGCTGGAAAACATCTTCTGCTGTCACTGTTTCAGAAAGTGTTTTCTTGGGAGCAATCAGGCTAGGACTTTGGGGTACTGCTAAGTCGCGGGTTAAGTCTGGTGATTTCCGAATTACGCGGCGCGATTGCTTACTATGTTCAACAACTAAAGAACTATTGTCCCAGTCAACGTATACAGCAACATTATCTGATTTATTTTCAATGCTAATTCCTAAATCTTTCAAATCGTCAATTGGGTATGAAGATTTGAGTTTAAAGGAAATTCCAATTTTATCGTCGAGATTTTGTTCTTTGAGTTGTTCGTCAACAGTTCCTTTTTTAAACTCAAATTTTACTTGATCATCGATGGATTCAATCATGCGGTTGAAAACATAAGAGACACCGATAATATAAATCGTCAAAACTACTAAATTTTGGTCGCTACTCCTCATAACTCAAAAATCTTAACTCCCAGTGCTAATGAATATATATTTGACTCATCGCTAATCTACAATTTTTAATTGCGCTTGATTTCTACAGAATTTTGCAGCCACCCTCTTCGCCAAAAAAACAATAGCAAACTAAATGCGATCGCTAACATCAATGCCCAGCAAAGTGGATAGCCCCAATACCAATTCAATTCAGGCATATTATAGGGTGATTTATCAGTATTGAAATTCATACCATATATTCCGGCCACAAAAGTCAGGGGAATAAAGATCGTTGAAACTATCGTTAGTACCTTCATGATTTCATTCATTTTATTACTTACTGCCGAAAGGTACACATCCATTAATCCAGATGATAGTTCTCGGTAAGTTTCTACCATATCCATCACTTGCACTGTATGGTCATAACAATCTCGCAGGTAGATTCGCACTTCTTCAGAAATCAAATCGGGAGCATCTCGAATTAAAGAATTAATTGCATCCCGCTGGGGCCAGATAGCACGACGTAGTTGCAGTAATTCTCGTCTAATTTGATAAATATTTTGCAGTGTTTGGGGAGTAGGTTTAACTATTACTTCCTCCTCTAACTCTTCGATTCGCTCGCCATAAAGCTCCAGGACTGGGAAAAAACCATCAATAATTGCATCTAACAGAGCATAAGCTAAATAATCCGCTCCCTGTTTACGGATGATACCTTTGTTTTTTTCAATTCGCGATCGCACCGCTTCAAAGCAATCATGTTCTGGTTCCTCTTGTACTGTCAGTAGATAATTTTTTCCTAATATCAAACTCACTTGTTCGCTATAAAAACCACATGTTCTTTCCTTTGGTACTACCATCCGGGCAATGAAAAGTAATTGATCTTCATAATCCTCTGTTTTAGGACGCTCCGGTACATTAACTACATCTTCTAAAACTAGAGGATGTAACTTAAAAATGTTACCCAATCGTTGTAATATATCTTGACTACCTAAACCTTGTACATCTACCCAAGAAACCGATTCCGATTCCAGATAAGAGACACACTCCTCTGGAGTTTCTATTTGTTCGCGAATGAAATTGGTTTGGTTATAGTCAATCAAAAAAATTATTGGCGGTGGAGCATCTGCATCAATAAAAATGGTTCCAGGTATAGTCCCTGGTTGGTGATGGAACTCGTCTTCATATAGCTTGGTGAGTATTTTAGGAAGGCGACGTAATTTTCGTGCCATGCAATATTACCTAATAGTCATTTGTCATTGGTCATTGGTCATTTGTCATTTTTCATTAGTAAATAACAAAGGACATAAAAATAACTTACATAACTCAGACGTTATTTTGCAAAAATTAATATAAAGAGGTCATCACCCAGATTTTATCTGACGAATTACGAATTGGTATAACATATTGCCTTTGAATCAGCAATGCTACAAAAAACAGTTTGCCTTGGCAAGACAAACTGTTTAAAAAATATTTATCTGGGTCAGCAGAAATTAGAACATACCCATGCCGCCCATGCCACCCATGCCGCCCATACCGCCCATACCGCCCATATCAGGGGCAGGAGCAGCGGATTTCTTCTCTGGCTTTTCAACAACGATCGCTTCGGTGGTTAAGACCAAACCAGCAATGGAACCAGCGTTTTGCAAAGCTGAACGCACGACTTTGGCAGGGTCGATAATACCAGCAGCAATCAAGTCTTCAAATTCGCCAGTAGCAGCGTTATAGCCAGTGTTAATGTCGCTATCCCGGACTTTCGAGACAATTACAGAACCTTCAGCACCAGCGTTGTCTGCTATTTGGCGCAAGGGGGCTTCTAGCGCTCGTTCGACAATATCAGCCCCAATTCTTTCTTCGTCATTTTCTAGGGTGTTTTTAATCGCTTGTACTGCCTTAGCTAAGTGAATTAAGGTTGTTCCACCACCAGGAACAATACCTTCTTCCACAGCAGCTTTAGTAGCGTTGAGCGCATCCTCAATCCGCAGCTTACGGTCTTTGAGTTCGGTTTCGGTTGCCGCACCCACTTTAATCACTGCCACGCCGCCAGCGAGCTTGGCGATGCGTTCTTGCAGTTTTTCGCGATCGTACTCAGAATCAGTTTCTTCTAACTGTCTGCGAATTTGACCAATCCGCTTTTGTACCTCTGGCTTGGTGACACTACCAGCAACAATTGTGGTGTTTTCTTTGTCAATGGTGATTTTGCGGGCAGTTCCCAACGCTTCTAAAGCAGCCGTATCCAAGCTTAAACCGATTTCTTCAGAAATCAACTGTCCATCGGTGAGAATCGCAATATCTTCTAACAAAGCTTTGCGGCGATCGCCAAACCCAGGCGCTTTAATTCCAGCTACAGCTAGTACACCGCGCGCTTTGTTCACCACCAAAGTTGCCAAAGCATCACCTTCGACATCTTCAGCGATAATTAGCAAAGGCTGACCAGAACGGGCAACTTTTTCTAAAATTGGCACTAAATCTTGGATGCTGCTGATTTTTTTATCTGTCACCAAGATTCGGGCGTTTTCAAATTCGACGATTTGCCGTTCGTTGTTGGTGACGAAGTAGGGAGAAATATAACCCCTGTCAATCTGCATCCCCTCAACTACTTCTAGTTCAGTTGTCAGGGATTTAGATTCTTCAACGGTAATTACACCATCTTTGGTGACTTTTTCCATTGCTTGAGCTAACATTTGACCAACTTCTTCATCGTTACCAGCAGAAACAGTGGCAACTTGAGCGATCGCACTTCCTTCTACTGGCTTGGCTATTTTGGCAATTTCTTCTACCAATGCCTCAATAGTTTTGTCGATCCCGCGTCTCAAGCTCACAGGGTTACTACCTGCCGCAACGTTCTTCAAACCTTCTCTAATTAAGGCTTGTGCTAAAACTGTGGCGGTGGTTGTCCCATCTCCAGCGACATCTTTAGTTTTTGAGGCCACTTCCTGGATGAGTCTTGCACCAGTATTTTCCAAAGGATCTTCTAATTCAATTTCCTTGGCAACAGTGATACCATCGTTGACAATTTGAGGTGCGCCAAATTTTTTCTCTAAAAGGACATTGCGACCTTTGGGCCCCAAGGTGATTTTTACGGCATCGGCAAGGGCGTTAACACCCCTTTCTAGAGATCGCCGCGATTCCTCGTCAAATGCAATAATTTTCGCCATGTTTGATTTCTCCAGCGCTTCCATTAGACAATTTAGCACTCACAGCGCCAGAGTGCTAATCTCTCAAGCGGCTCAAGTTACAAATGGAAATAAAAAAATTGATTAATATACAGGTGATGCTCATATTAGATACTGGCAGTAATGCTTGAATTGGGAGATGAATCTAGACAACTCCCTTAAGTCCCTTGGTATTGCCGACCCTAGCGGCACCGGCTGGTTGGCAGTAGTATTTACGTTCCTCTTGGCTTGGCTTGTAACTTGGCGTTTAATTCCGACAGTACGAAAATTCGCCTTGCGGGTAGGTTGGGCTGACCAACCCAACGCACGGCGACTCAACCGAGAACCTTTACCCAATGCAGGGGGGCTGGCTATCTACGCGGGCGTGATTGCTGCGCTGGTACTAGCTAGCCTTTTACGACCGATCGAACTCCAAAACGTATTGGCTCAGGTGCTCACTATTCTGTTGGGGGGTTCGATATTAGTCCTGGTGGGCTTTATTGACGATCAGTTTGGCTTACCGCCCTCTGTGCGATTGTGGGCGCAAATTGTCACGGCACTTTTGCTGGTAGCTAATGGTATCAGTGTCAAAGTCCTGTTTGGCACTCCCATCGATTCACTTCTGTCCATGTTGCTAACAGTACTATGGGTAGTAGGGATTACCAACGCCATCAATTTGATGGATGGTATGGATGGCTTGGCAGGAGGAATTAGCTTTATAACCGCCATGAGTTTATTGGGCGTTGCAGCTCAATTTAACAATCGTGCTGCGGCAATCTTAGTCCTCGCAGCTTTGGGAGGTGCTGCACTAGGATTTTTGCGCCATAATTTCCATCCATCACGAATTATTATGGGTGATGCCGGAGCATACTTTTTTGGTTATGTGTTGGCAGCAACTAGTATTTTAGGGAAACTGCAACAAAACACAATTTATGCGCTAATTCCCACGGTTTTATTTCTATTATTACCGGTGCTAGATACCACTCAAGTATTTGTGCGGCGGCTACTAGCAGGAAATAACCCTCTGAGTACTCCTGGCAAAGACCACCTGCACCACCGCTTACTTGCTTGGGGACTCTCCCAGCGCCATGCTGCGTTTACCCTTTGGTCAATTACCTTAGTTTTCAACTTGCTAGCGATGAGAATACAAGGTATGAGTTTGGCTGTGATGCTGACAACCGCCAGTAGTATTATCCTACTTTTGGGCTTTACAGTCTGGCAAAGGATACGCCAACAGCCTTAGTTGCTTGTAGGGTGGGCATTGCAGTGCTAGCCCTACTATGTTTATTCAATTCACCAAAAATTCAAGCTTGAGTTAAATTGTCTTGCAGCCAAACAACTAAATCTCCTTCTGTGGAAAAATCCAACAGTGCCTCGGCTAGATTTTCAAGCTGTTCGATAGATAACTGGCTGATGCGCTCTGACAATTGCGGACTCAAATTACCAATGCGTCGTCGTAACTGGCGCATTACTACCTCTAAAGTCTGTTCTTGCCTGACTTCATCACGGACTTCTTCATAAACTTCATCATGGACTTCCTCATAAATTCTGGTAGTTTTGATATCAAAATCACCGAGTCCAAACATTTTTACCAACTCCTGACGACTGATACGCGGTAGTTTGTAAACTACAATTGTTTCTATTAAATCTATCACTTTTTTTTGAAGTGCTTTATCGCTCAGTTCCGAACGTGTCTTTGTAATCAAACTTTTGACTAATATGGGAGTTTGTTTTTTATTTACAACTACTAATTTGATAATACCAACTCCTAAGGAATATTCAGTTACTTCTCCAAGCTCATTTAGATATAGCCTCGTTACCAATTGGCTTTCGAGTAAGACTCGATACGGTTGGACTTGGGTTGGTTCAAGGCTGCGGCGAGGGAATATAACTACCGATCGCCAATCTGAAGTAGGTGCGTAAAGTCGTAAATACAGAAATATTTCTGAAAATAAACGAGCATAAAATTCATTATCTTTTTGAAATTGAACCTCTACAAAATAAATCGGCTGATGATTAGTGTCAGCAACAGGAAGAAAGACTCCATCAATGCGAAATGCTGTTTGCTTTAATTCTACTGAAGCGAAATTATATGCATTTGCTTCTGATGGTTGCAGATTAATTAATTCAAAAAAAGCACTGAGGAAAGTTTGAAATAAACGATAAAAAATAGAGTCTGTTTTCATAACTAATCTATCAAATTTTATTTAATAAGTTCGTAGTTGGCGCTAAAGCGCCAACTACGAAAAATCGCTACCCCTCAATTATTTAGCTCAACTATTTAGGCCATTACCATACCGCCATCGACGTTAAAGACTTGTCCAGTGATGTAGGCGGCAGCGGGATCGGCGGCGAGGAAGCGCACCATTCCTGCGACTTCTTCGGGTTGACCGAAGCGACCGAGTGGAATGTATTTCAGAATATCTTCGGGGTTGTTGAGATCGCTGGTCATGTCGGTGGTGATGAATCCAGGAGCGACGGCGTTAACGGTAATGCCACGAGTAGCGAGTTCTTTGGCAACGCTTTTGGTGAAGCCGATTACACCTGCTTTGGCGGCGCTGTAGTTTGACTGGCCTGGGTTGCCCATTTGCCCAGCAACAGAGGTAATGTTGATAATCCGCCCCGATCGCTGCTTCAGCATAATTTTACTGGCGGCGCGTGTACATAAGAAAACACCAGTGAGATTCAGGTCTATCACTGCTTGCCAATCTTCTGGCTT
The DNA here is from genome assembly GCF_034530775.1 of Nostoc sp. DedSLP04. Lineage (NCBI taxonomy): Bacteria > Bacillati > Cyanobacteriota > Cyanophyceae > Nostocales > Nostocaceae > Nostoc > Nostoc sp. DedSLP04. The sequence continues at coordinate 22,007 of NZ_JAVRCL010000049.1, forward strand.
CAAACGCAAAAGCAGTGTGTCGCGGGTAATTCCTGCATTGTTGACCAAAATATCCACACGCTTAAACTTTTCCACCATGGCGTTAACTAGTGTGTCTACTTGATCGCTTTTAGAAACGTCTGCTTGGATCGCGATCGCCTGACCTCCCGCATCTGTAATTTCTGTTACAACTGCTTCAGCCGCAGCACTGGAACTAGCATAATTGACAACTGCGATCGCTCCTTGTGAAGCTAATTCAATTGCGATCGCTCGGCCAATTCCTCTTGATGCACCTGTGACAATTGCGACTTTATCTTGTAATAGCGTCATTTAATGTTCCTCAATCTTAGAAATACCGCGCTAATTATCTTATGGCGATTTCGGGAACATCTGAATATTGTCTGGATAATATCTAACTCTTGCGGGGTGATAATCTTGCTGTCATGCTGCAAGTTAGATAGCTAATAGATAAAGTTATATAGGACTCATATTTGATTTCTGAAAAAACTCAGTACACCTTTATTTCTATCTTCCCAGTCCCCAGTCCCCAGTCCCCAGTCCCTAGTCCCCGATCTTTACGAGTAATCAGGAATCAAATAGGATTGCTATACGTCGTATTTAGCTAGATATAGCTATGCTGAATCAGACGCGCTAAAACAAGATCCTCACCTTCATAAAAGTTATCGAGAAGCTGCGATTTGCAATTCTCACAAATCAAATAAGATTCCTATATAACTCGAATAACAATAATTAACGTTTTACTCTGATTAAATATCTATAGTTACTTCTCTGTAAATAGATGAATAACTATAACTAATATATTTGCCTGACTAGATAGACTAGAAAGTGTTGCATCTACAGCCTTCGTAGACATCACTCTTGTGAAAGGCTCTATAATGATTTGGTCGATCGTGATAGGTTGAAACACATATTTAATACAGATGCACAACCTAACATAATATATGGATTTTATTATAATTATTTAATATTTTTGGCTGGCTAATCATCCTCATATTAACTAATCTAATCTTTTACTAACAAAAACCCATGAACCTATACCGATTTTATTTTATAAGAACTACTATTGAAACAAACAATTGAAAATCGGTGTGTGTCACATGGCAACGAAAAAGCAATTTAACAGTTTTGAAGATATGCTGTCTGCTTCTGATGTACCTGTATTAGTAGATTTTTATGCTGACTGGTGCGGCCCCTGTCAGATGATGGTGCCAATTTTAGAGCAAGTCAATGCCCAACTTAAGGATCGCTTAAGGATTGTCAAAATCGACACGGAAAAATACACAGATTTGGCTACTGAGTATAAAATTGCTTCTCTTCCAACCTTAGTACTGTTTAAGCAGGGTCAGCCTGTGGAGCGGATAGAGGGAGTGATGCAAGCACCGCAATTGGTGCAATATCTACAAACAAAGATTTAAGCTTACACTTAGAATTTTGATTTTAGTTCTTAGAGGCGCGAAATATCGCGTCTCTTTCAATAGATAGATAATAATCTGCGCCCATATTAATCAAATCACTGTTTGGTTGAACTTCTAAAAGCCATAAGACTCCTATTTGATTGCGTGAAAAACCTCTGTATAACTAAGGCTGATTCCCTACTTCCTGCCTCTGGCGCTTACGCTGTACTTTGAGGATCGCGTAAGTAGGTTTAAAAATAAAATCGGATTGCGATAAAACCTTAAGTAAATATTAAGCATATTTACTTATATGTCTAGAGAAAGTAGTTTAGAAATTGAGAAGACTATATTGTATAGATATAACAAAGTATATTGACAAGTAAGACCATATATGAGTGGGAAGCAACAAAGACCTGACAAAGCCTATATTTGGGCGAATATTGATTTTGATAAGGTTAAAAATAGAATAGATGGGGTGACTTGCCAGATTGAGCGGGTTATACAAAAGCACCACCTTTCAAATCAAACTGCTAAATCAGGTAAAAGAAATAATTAGGTTATCTGTGGGGCGATATCGACGATGAGTTACACCTACACAGTTTATTTTTAATGTAGCCTGTACTTCGCCCATTCGGTAAGCTACTTCGACTGCGCTCAGTACAAGTCAGTCACCAACGTAGACATCAGATTAGTTTTGCACAACAAATTTTGGGCAATGGGACTATATTTTTGTCAAAAACCAAACAATATTATTCAATAAACATCCACCGAATTTCTACGTATTTATTAGTCATTATTTTATCTTCAACACTTTTTTTAAAGATGTGACTAATGGATAGCCAAAGCATCGGGGTGAGGTTCTTTATTGTTGATTTATGCTGCAAGAGGTCTACTGTGAATTTTGTTATCCAATCTCAAAATCCCCCAATTTCTTAGGGGATTTTGACTGCTTAATCTCAATCTCTTAAAATGTAAAAGTAGTCCGAAGTACGCCTACAGTCGTAGTCTCATTATTGCTGTTACCTTCTGGGTTAAATAGAACAAACGCACCAGGGGTAATGCTGATATTATCGCTAACTTGAAGGCGGTAATAGGCTTCCAAATGGTAAGGAGTCGCCCGATTCTCGCCTGTGGGGGTAAGTTGAGCAGAACCACCAGTATCGCTACGGAAAAGCGGCTGACCAAAAAGAATCCCGGCTGTATTTCCTGACTTGAATAAATCTTTAAAGTGAATTCCCGCCATCCAACTTGTAAAGGTGGTGGAAGCATCCACGCTATTTGAAGCAGCATCAACAAATATTGCTGCACCGTAGCCAGATAAGGCTATCTTGGGAGACAATCGCCATGTTACCGTACCGCCAACAGAGTTGAGTGTGAGCGGTGTTCCAACTGCAACTCCTGATAAAGCACCGATATCACTACTAACTAATCCTGTAGCCAAAATATTGATTTCGTGATAACTGTGGGCATAGTTTAAACCAATATCAAAAGCAGGACTTGGCTTGAAGGTTAACTGTGTGGCAATAATACTACTACCACTAAATAAACCTGCTCCCAAAGGTGTAGTAGAAACTCCTGGTACTGCTTCAGCCGCAGATTTTTCCGGTAAATTGGCATTTACACTGCCGTATAAAGCTCTTAAATCAAAATTTGGCGAAATGTTAAAAATAAATCCCGCCGCCGATGCTAAACCAGTACCCGAAGTTCCACCAGAAACCCGTAGTACAGGATTCAAGTTGCCAAAACGAGATATTGACTCTTGTCCTTCACCATAAAAAGGCGTAATTGTTGGGAAAGCATCTGATGTCTCTGCCGCAGTTCCCGCAAACAAGGTTAATTTATTAGCCACGGGAAAGACATACAGCAATTTGTAAACCTGAACGCTGTTTGCGCCAACGCCCGACAAAGTATTGACATTTATCCCCGGAAATTGCGGCTCAAAACTGGTACGAGCGCTACTTGCACTTAAAAGTGGCGAAGCTAATCCTAAACCTTGTTGCAGGCTACCCTCTCCAGTGGCTCCACCCAAAAAATTATAGGCTTGCAATCCAGTAATTAATGAATCTTTACCAGTAAAGCTAGTGGTGAGATTTAACCGTACTCTATTGACTAAGATGATGTTCGGGTCACTATCATTAGGAGCGCCACCGCTAGCACCAACACCAGCAATAATTACCTCACCATTGAGTTTGGTCGTAGTAGAAAACTGATTTGCTTCTAGTTCTGCTGTGCGAGCTTCTACAGCATCTACTCGACCCCGCAATGTTGCCAATTCCGCCGCAAATTGTTCTTGTAGTTTCTGCAATGTGGCTAAATCTTCTTTTTTGACCAAATCACCAGTTGCAGTCGCAATCAGTTCATTTATTCGCTCTAAACAAGCATTTAAGCCAGCAGCAAATTCATAGCGAGTCATCGCCCGATTACCGCGATAGGTTTGATTGGGATAACCTGCGATACAACCATAGCGCTCGACTAAAGATTGGAGTGCCTGAAAAGCCCAATCATTCGGCTGTACATCAGACAATTGCGATACGGATGTTACTTGTGCAAGTTTGTATGAGGTTGGAGATGAACTTGCAGGTTGTGGTGTGATTGGCTGCCATAAGTTAACAGCAGAATCTATTCCTAAATCTTGAATTTTTTGCTGTTCATTGACTGAGGGTAAGTTTTTTTGGCTCTCATTAGCTATCAGCAATTTACTGGAGATATTATTTGCTAAATCGCTTTGATGAGAATAATTATTTTCATAGCTGCCGTCATTTTGATTAACAGCTACGTTTTTATCTGCAATTTTTAAACTAGGAAGGGCTTGCACAGGTGATAACCCGACAATTAAACATAAAAATCCCATCCCACTAGCAAAAGCTAGTAGATATTTTGCCATCATGACTCCCAACACCTATAAAATAGTGGAAAAATTCATTGCGATTTTAAAATGGATTGATAAGTAAATTTAAAGTAGATTTAGCAAGAGAGTCTTGTCAACTTTAAATTTTGGATATCAGGATTTTTTCTGAATTAACTTATCAAAACGTCAGCTTATATCGCAGGTATTAAATTCTAGTAAATACTATTTTCGGAAAGAATTAACAAAACATCATATTGATAGTTTCTATAATTACGATAGCAATCCCAAATGATTTTTGAACAACGCATTGCGTAAAATGCTTGATTCATAAGCATTCTAAATTTTCTCTGTTCAAATATAAAAAATAATTGCTATATTGACAAAAGAATAATTTCCATAAGTCTGATTTTGTGATACATGAATATAGGTATTGAGCCGAAATCCTCGGCTCAATACCTAATAAAGAATAATTTACTCAAAAAAATTAAGAGGCTGCGATCGCTGCTAAATTTGGGTGTAGGCTAAGATTCGGCAAGAAAACAGCATATTGTAGTTCACGATTTCTCTGATTGAGATATTTCAAGTATTCAATCCCACCAATAGGCAACAACCACCGCATCACAATCTTGGTGAACATCCTCACCCCATAACGCCCCTTCCAATCTAGTTCTCAGTCGGCGCTTCAGGCGGAAACCATAATCTTCATTCGTGCCATCACTTACCTCTACTGAATCAGCTCGCCATTTTTTGCCCAAGTCTAAAAGCTCAGACACTTTTGTATCTTGGTTCTCTGTCAGAATGTACAGTGTATCGGCAGGATAGGCAACGAAATGAATGATGCTGGTTTCAGGCATGGGACGATAGTTTGCCATTGCAAGTAAGGTATCGACCATACCACCAAAGCTTAAACCGTTTTCATCTGGTGCAAAGATTGGTTTTGTGAATAGAAAGCTTGACCATAAATTTCTGTGGTTGGAAAGGTCAGTAATCACTTCTTTGCCATCAAACTCATTGAACCGACGCTGCCAAACCAAGCCAGCGAAGAGTTCTTGGGGAGAATAGGATTCCGCAATCGATTGGATTTTGCCTAAATCAAGCATCACATTTACGGTAAGTAATATTTTTAACAAAACATTTGTAACTACCCTTGCAGTTTATTTACCCAGTGCCTGCTATTCTTATAGTTACTTCGGTCTGTCATAGCAGATAGATTATCCTCGATAATGTTTTATTTGTGAGCGCTCATATAACCATCGTGGTAATGTGGGTGCTTTTACTTTATCAACAAAGGCAGAAGGCAGAAGGAATATTGCCCTCTGCCTCCTGCCTCGTTCACGTGATGTCTGGTAGTTTGGTACACTAAGCTGATAATGAAGCTTTAACTTGACCAAAACGGCGATCGCGATTTTGATAGCTCAACAAAGCTTGATGAAATGCTTCTCGATTAAAATCTGGCCAAAGAATATCGGTGAAATACATCTCTGTATACGCCATTTGCCACAAGAGGAAATTACTCAATCGCATCTCACCACTGGTACGAATCAGCAAATCGGGTTCTGGAGTGTCTGCTGTGTAGAGATGTTGTTCTACAAGACTTTCATTCACTTCTTGGGCGCTAAGTTCGCCCTGTTGCACGAGTTGAGCTACTTGACGACAAACTCTGGTAATTTCGTTGCGGCTACCGTAATTGACTGCAATAGTAAAGTGGATTGCTTGATTGTTCAATGTCTCTGTCATTGAACGTTCCATTTCCATTTGTAGAGACTTGGGTAAAGCCGATAAATCTCCAATAAACGAGATACGTACTCCTTCTTGATGCATCTGAGCCAACTCGCGGCGTAGTAATCGCTCAAACAAATGCATTAGAAAATCCACTTCTTCAACAGGACGCTGCCAATTTTCTGTGGAGAAAGCGTAGGCTGTCAACGCTTTGATTCCCCAATCTTTGCAGCAACGCAATAGTTCTTTGAGCGTTCTTGCTCCTTGGCGATGTCCAGCAATGCGCGGTAATCCTCGACTGGTTGCCCATCGGCCGTTACCATCCATGATGACGGCGATATGTTGGGGGATTTTTTGGGGATTTAAATCTATGGGTAATTTTGATTTGTCATTTGTCATTTGTCACTTGTCCTTTGTCTTTTGTCATTTGTCTTTTGTTTTTACTAATGAGTAGTTTCAAATAAATTTTGTAAGTACTCTGGTGTGAGGGTGTTGTTCCAACTCCACAAGCGATGCATTGTGTAGGTGAAGGTAAATAAGAGAGTTATTTTGTTGGTTAATGACCAAGCATTCCAGTTGAGTGTACCCATCATCCGGCGAAGAGTACGCATGAGGTTGTTACGCTGATAGTTTGGCGATCGCGTTTTAATCAGGGTGCGTCCAATTCGCATCAACCCAGTATCAGGGAAAGCCCAGACTCCAAACCCCCAGAATTTGGTCATGTGGTTGATTTCATCCTGCGCTAGTTCCTCTAGAACATCCTGGAGTGCGCCTGTGGTGTGAGCCATCAACCAAATATAAAGACAAGTTGCACCGTATTCTGTAGCAATGCGGTGTAAACCGTGGCGATATAAGTCTTCGTGAGGGTCATCTGTAGGGAGATAGCTTCTAACAGTACGAAGTTTTGGGGTAATTTTCTCGCCTGTTAATTGGGTGTAGACTTTGATTAATGCGGGTGTGTGCTGACGTTCTTCCTTTTCCCACAAACCAAGTTCTAGCAATTCGTCATCTTTACCGACAGTTCCACCAACAAACCGAGCCATCTGAGGATGCAATTTTTCCAAATACTGCCGACTGGTTTGGGTATAACCGCGAATGGGTGCTTCTGTATCCATCGCACCGATCAATATAGATAAAAATACCTCTGCGTCTAAGCCGATAATTTGATTGCGGTTAATTGTCTGCCAGTCGATGTGTTTCCAGGGACGCGGTTGGGGATTGGCAAACTGTATCGGTAAATCTTGCAGACGATCGTGTAGTTTTTCGACTGCAATATATTTGTCTATGAGGGAACGAATGCGCTGCTGTGTTTGCAAGTAATGAGGACTGAGATAGCTTTGACCTGCTAAATCTTCTGCAATTGGGCTGAGGGTATTAAGCATATTTTTATACTTAAATTTTTATCTCTATGCCCAATAGCCTAAGCGATCGCACTATCGTTTGTCAGTCGGCTGAAGTCGGCAATTTTATGCGATCGGGTTGCAAAAGTCGGAGGAAAAGTTGGTTAGGGAACTCCAAGAAATAAATTATCCAATCTTGTGAGGTAGTCCTCACAAACGCATTTTTGGGTTGGCAGACTATTAGGCACTTCTCAAAGCCACAATTGGGTCGAGTTTAGCAGCGCGACGTGCAGGAACAACGCCAAAGAATAAACCAATACCTCCAGAGACACCAACAGCCATAGTAATCGCTACAGGAGAAAGACTCGCTTCTAAAGGAGTCAAGGCTCCCACTAATAGGATGCCACTGACACCAACCGCAGTCCCAACTAAGCCGCCAGCCGCAGAAACTATCACTGCTTCAATGATGAACTGTAGCAAAATATCTTGCTCAGTTGCGCCGATCGCTTTTCGCAATCCGATTTCTTGGGTGCGTTCGGTGACGGAGACGAGCATAATATTCATGATGCCAATGCCGCCGACAAACAAGGATATGCCGGCGATCGCAGCTAGCATAATTGTCAATGCACCTGTAATTTGACCGACAGTTTGCAAAGCATCTTTCTGGGTGCGAAGAGTAAAGTCATCTTCACCATTAATTTTGTGTCTTAGACGCAGCAAATTAGTAATTTGAAATTCTGCTGCATCCACGCTATCGGAATCACGAGCGGCAGCAACGAGATAATCTAAGGCAATACCATAAGGAGAATTTTTGCCCACAAGTCGGTTTGCTGATGTGGTGATTGGTATTAAGGCAGCATCATCATAATCTGCTCCCACGCTGGAACCTTTTGCTGTTAACGTCCCAATCACTTGAAAGCTGGTATTTCCAACTCGCAATTGCTGTCCTACAGCGTTACTATTACCGAATAGTTTTTCTGCCAAATCTCCACCCAGCACAACGACTTGGTTACTTCGCTTGATGTCTATCTCAGAGAAAAACCTGCCTTTAGCAGTTTCAAAATCCCGCACAGATAAAAAGGAGGGAGTTGTGCCAATGATGTTGACATCGGTATTTCTGTTGCGGTATGTAATTACCTGTCTTCTGTTTAACTCTGGTGCAACTCCTACTACTGTTGGTACTTGAGAAGCGATCGCATCCGCATCTTGCAACACCAGAGTTTTTGGCACTTCAAAGGAGATTCGCTGAGTTTCTCGATTACCTGGCAGTACAAATAGCACATTTGGCCCTAGTGACTCCAGCTGTTTATTAACGTATTTTTGCCCACCTTCACCAATGCCAATCATCGCAATCACCGAAGCGTTGCCAATAACTATACCCAGCATGGTGAGGGCACTACGCAGCTTATTCGATAGCAGAGTTTTCCCCGCCATATTCATGCTTTCAAGGAAATTCATATCTTATATAATTACGAATTACGAATTACGAATTACGAATTATTCTGTTCTTTTGCCTTCTCAATTTTGTAATCTTTGGGTGGGTTAACAAAAATGCGATCGCCTACTTTAACTCCCCCTAAAATCTGAGTTTGGTCTTGAATTTGTGCCCCGACTGTAACTTCGCGGAACTGGGGTTTATTCTTTGCATCGGGTACGAGTACGCCAGTTTTCCCCTTTTCGGTGACAATTGACACCGTTGGTAATACCAAGGCATTATTAACGCGATCGCCTAAAAAAGTCAGATCCACATTTAAGCCAGAACGTAGTTTATCAATACCAGTATCGATAGCAACCCGCACCTGAAAGGATGTCACACCTTGTTCCACCACTGCTTCGGGAGCAATCAGACGTACATGACCTTTAAAAACTTGGTCGGGATAGGCATCAGCGACAATTTCCACCTGCTGTCCCTGTTTGATTCTGCCAAGATCGGCTTCGGGAACTTGAGCTAATATTTCTAAACCGCGTGCTACAGCAACAATTGAACTGGAAGTTGCCGATGCACTAGTAGATGCCGAAGTTGTGGGTGTAACAAATGCACCTGGTTCGGCATACTTTTGGGTAACAATTCCTGACAAAGGAGCGCGAATAATAGTATCTTCCAACTGCACTTGTACACCCTTTAACTGAGCCTCAGCAGATGCTACAGCGGCTTGACGCTGGACAATTTCTTCAGAACGGGTTCCATCTTCTAACAGTACCAATGCTGCCCGTGCTTCGTTAACAGCGGCTTGGCGTTGGTCGATTTCTTCACTGCGAGTGCCAGTTTGGACTAACGAGAATCGTTTTTTAGCTTCTTCTAAATTGGCTCTAGCACTTTTGTCATCGCTGATGGCTTGATCGAGTAATTGTTTATTCTCTGCTCCCTGTTCGTATAGGTATTGATAACGCTTTACCTGTTCGCTGGTGTAATTCACCCTTGCTTGAGCCGCATCAACTTGGGATTGAGATTGAGCAATCTCTTGAGGACGATTACCAGCCTTAGCCGCAGCTAATTGGGCTTGAGCTTGTGCTAATCGGGCCCTTGCTTGAGCGATTTCTTGAGGACGACTACCAGCAAGGGCTTGGGCTAGCTGTGCTTGGCTTTGGGCTAAGTTAGCACGGTACTGGCTCCTTTGAGCCTCAATACCGGCACTATCCATGCGGGCGAGAATTTGCCCTTGTTGAATGCGATCGCCTTGTTCCACATATAATTGCGATAGCACTCCCGGATTCTTCGGACTAATATTTACGCTCTGAACTGGCACGACTTTGCCACTAGCTGTAATCCGCAACGTCACGTTTTGGGCTGCAACTGGCACAGTTAGTTGAGCAATATCTTCTTTGTTTGTCCCTTGGTTTACCAAGGTGTAAGTTGTTATAGTACCCACAACCAAAGCACTCCCCGCTATCAGCCCAATCAGCCAGCGCGATGGATGCTTAACTTTGCCAATAACTGGAATTTCTATGTGCGTAGCCATATTATAGAAGCCTGTAAATCTTGCTGTATAAGAATATTTTTTAGTTAGAGGACAAGTGGAGAGTACGGAGTTGTTAAAGCTTTAGAATTAAATTTTTATGAGTTAACTAACAACTAGACGCATAATTAGCTTCACAGTTGCTTAATCTTACTTCATACTAGGCATTCGTATTTCTGTATGTCTTCACCTGAAAGGGTGACTTTAGCCACAGCATATTAGTGCAATTCTGAACTATTCGTGAGAAACAAGATTCCCGACTTTTTTGAGAAGGTGGAAATCTACGGCTGGCAATTCTCACAAATCAGATAGGATTGCTATAGTGCGATCGCGCTTTAATTGCTTTGTATCCTTTGCTTTTTCCCTACTCCCCATTCCCTACCGCAAAGCAGTTTGTAATTATTGCTGAAATTGGGTTAATAACCAAGCACCAACTTGGCTTTGATTTCTTTGACGAGTTCGCCCTAATGCATCGTTTAATAAAGAAATTGCTAATCCTGGTAATACCTGAGATTCTGTAATCCGCCTACTACCTTGGTTTTCAATAGCAAAAGCCATAACTTGGGCATTCTGGACATTTAAAATCCAGTGTTCTTTCACTCCTAAATCTTCATATAAAAGTCGTTTTTCACCTCGATCGTCAGCAAGTGAGGTATTAGCCACTTCAATAACTAAATCTGGTGGTGAATATATATCTAAATTGATGATAGAAGTGCCGTAGGGAATGACATCGGCATTTTCACCAATATAGTAAGACACATCAGGTTGAGCTTCCTTAAAGCCTGTTTTCCGATATGTACAATTATCCTTGGCATTTAGAGCAATGCCTTTAATGCTCGCAAATAAGTTAACAGCAAAGAGAATAATTGCATGGTCGCTGGCATGGTCATTCCCGATTGCGTAGATTTCAATCCTCATCTGTCCGTTGTGGTAGTAGCCCTTGGCTTTTTCGTAGGCAGGATTTTCAATTATTTGGATATATTCATCCCAAGTTGCTGTTATCCAGGTATCAGTTGCTAATTGGGTCTGTAATTCGCTCATAATATTGCGAAAGAGGAACTTTAACAACGATCGTACAAGTTTCATTTTCCAGCACTAAGCTGACAGCAAAGCTTTAACTGCATCATTGCTAACAATTTTTGTAGGGTGTGTTACGCCAGAGGCTAAAGCATCGATGGCCTACTTTAACAAAACCAGTCTTTAAGGCGGATGAACGGAGTTCTGAGGTGGATGAACGGAGTTCTGAGGTGGATGAACGAGTATCTGAGGTGGATGAACGGAGTTCTGAGGCGGATGAACGAGTATCTGAGGTGGATTAACGGAGTTCTGAGGTGGATGAACGGAGTTCTGAGGTGGATTAACGGAGTTCCGAGGTGGATTAACGGAGTTCTGAGGTGGATGAACGGAGTTCTGAGGTGGATGAACGGAGTTCTGAGGTGGATTAACGGAGTTCCGAGGTGGATTAACGGAGTTCTGAGGTGGATTAACGGAGTTCTGAGGTGGATTAACGGAGTTCTGAGGTGGATGAATAAGTATATTTGTAATTTGTCTGGGCACAGCTTCTCATTCGCTCAAACCCATGTGCTTATATTGTAGGCTGTGTCTAACCTACAGTTGTAACTTGAGCAAGGGTTTTAGCTTTGCAGTCTAGAAATTTATTTCTGGACGGTTAAACAACGCAGATACTTAGAGGATGTTTGAAAAGTTTTCTTCTCGGTAACAAAACGTTCTAGATCCCCCTAAATCCCCCAATTTATTGGGGGACTTTGATTCCGGTTCCCCCCTTTTTAAGGGGGGCTAGGGGGGATCGGTTAGTGCCTAAAATCACAGCCAACCACTTTTCAAACAACCTCTTAAACTTACCTACTAGTTTGCAACTAGTAGCTCGGTGCAAAAATTTTCCGTCGCTTTTTCCTGTACTTGATTCACAATCATAGAAACAAACTCGTCAAGGTCGAATGGCTTAAGTAAATATTCTTCAAACTCTACATCTGGAATTTGATCGCAAGTACCTGTGGTAGATGTTGAAGTCACAATGATTGGGATATGCTTACCATTGTCTAGCTCTATAGCATCCAATCTATTTAGCAATGTATAAATACTTTCACCTAAAAACCTAATTTCACTGACAATAATGTTGGGTGTGAACCAACTCAGGGTTTCTAAAGCCTCTTCTATGGAACCAGCAGTAATCACATTTGCGCTGAGGTCTTCGAGTAAAAAAGCATACAAATCCCTACTATCGCGATCGTTGTCTACAACGAGTACTTGTACACCTTTGAGTATCCCAACTGCCAAGCAAAAGTCATTGATTAAATTCATAATAAGACCTGCGATTAGGGCTTTAAGGGCAAAGCTATTTGAAAAAACCGTAGTCTTAAGGGAACGAGACAACCGGATAGGTTAAAGAAAAAGTAGCAGAGAACCATTAAACGGTTAAAATTACTAGGTTCTATTCTTATACTATGAGCAGATATATTTGATTTACTAAATGAATTGATTAACTACGACATAAAACGTAGAAAAACTTTTCAAATAAGGGCACGGTATGTTCCCTCCGAAAATCTGTGGTTCAATTAACTGAAAATAGCCATAAAGGATTAATCAACAAAACTATTCCCATTCGCTATCCTCAAGTTCCTTCTAAGTAGGACTTACGCAGAAGAGATCCCCCAACGCCCTTAAAAAGGGGGCTTTTAAGATTCCCCCCTTTTTAAGGGGGCTAGGGGGGATCAAGCTTTCAAGTTTTCAGTGCGTAAGTCCTTCTAAGGCAATAATAAGGTGGCTTCAATTTCCTGCTTGGTAGCAGCCGTTACTTCACAATTGCTATGCACTCTTTGAGACGCTGCGCGAACGTAGGAGAGGGGCTGAGGGAGAGGTCAAAATAGCACTCGTCGAACTCACGTTATATTAGCCCTGCAATTAATTACAAGGCTAATATAGTAGAAGTTGTTAGTTATTTCACTTTTTTAAAACCACATTGAAAGAATTTAAATAGCCATTAATAGTTTTAGCTAATGTCTTCTGCTGTTTTTTGGTAGTGATTGCCATTACTTGATATAGTCTTCCTTCGGCAACATACATTCTACTTATAGTAATTTTCCCTCCAGAATTGATGTACTGAATTTCTTTGCCGGGATGATTATTGTAACTGCGAATGTTTCGTTGACTAATTAAATTACTTTTCGTAGTCTTTAAAGCCATATCCCGTGCATTATTAAGTACAGCTTGAGGATCGGCCATTTCACCGTAACTATAAGGAAAATCATTGTAAGCAACTATGTATGCTACTTGCTGTTTTGGTGGTTGAGCAATAAATATTTCTAAAGTAATTTCCCCCATGTAAGTTTTTTGGGATTCGGTATTTCTATTGGGGTTTCCCGGCATCAAAATTGTAAAACGTCCATCTGGAGCAGTGTATAACTTCCATTGTGGCTGCACGGGTTGAGAAACCTTTGGTTTGACAACAGCTACCGGAGATTTGGGTTGACGCGCTTCCACAAGAACAGAGCCACCACAAACAATGGTGGCGGCTATTAGTGGCAACAGACTTTTAACTGTCATATTTTTTGCCCTTTGAGATAGCGATCTCACTGATGATGCCAGCTGTTATAACCTAGCAGCACATAAAGCAGCACCAATTAGGCCGACTTGCGAGTTGAGGATAATATACACCGGGATCTCTTCGAGGAGACGGCGCATCCTACCTTTTTGGGTGAAATTTAATAAGAAACCGCTGTTTTGAATTAAAGGCAGAATTTTGGGCGCAATTCCACCAGCGATGTATAAGCCACCGTAAGGTAGAAGTTTCAGGGCGAGATTACCGGCTTCTGCACCGTAAGCTTCTACAAATAATTGCAAAGTTTGTTCCGAGAGGCGATCGCGTTTTTCTAGTGCAGCTGTACCAATGACAGCACCAGGATCGACACTTTTCTCTTCTTGTCCGGCTTCTTGTTCCCAAGTTCTAACGATTTGGGCAATATCTGGTGATTCTGTGGCAAATTTGCGATCGCGCAGAAATTGGTAAATTGCCACAATTCCCATTCCAGAAACCACGCGTTCCACAGAAACGCGCTGGATATCATGTTTACCTAGCAGGTATTTCAACAGTTGAAACTCGATCTCGTTCCGAGGAGCAAAGTCAGCGTGTCCACCTTCTGAAGAAAAAACTTGATAGTGGTTCCCCTGCTTAATTAAAAATCCTTGCCCTAAGCCAGTACCAGCACCAATAATTCCAATGGGGGTTTCGGGTTGAGGTTTGCCAACTTGTAACGTCAGCAAGTCTTCTTTTTGTAAACCTGAAATGCCATAGCCAACGGCGGCGAAGTCATTAATCAAAGAAATATGCGGGATACCCAATTCTTCTTGTAGACGTTCGGTATCCAGGAACCAAGCTAAATTGGTCAGTTTAGCAGTATTTTTGACAATGGGGCCGGCGATCGCAAAACAAGCCTTTTCTGGTGTAGGTGTATTAGCTTTGACCAAAAACTCCTGCACTATCGGTACTAAATCAGGAAAATCGGCACTGTGGTAACTTTCCTGATAAATAGTATGTAAAGCTGGTGAGTCTGATTTTTCAACCAATTGCAGAATAGTTTTCGTACCGCCGATGTCTCCTGCTAGTAATAAAGTCATAGAACTTATTCGGGGATTAATTACTTTATTTGTGGGATATACCCAACCTACCAGAAGCTATGAACACAAATATCTATCAGAGGTTTAGGCAAATCGAATCACTTCTTCTATGTGGGTTAAATGGGAAGTATCTCCCTTTAGTTCCAATAACCATTCTGGATCTTCGCGTACCACTTTTACCAACGAACATAAAGAAGCTTTAACTTCTGTTTTGGCAATTTCCCCCACTAGCCCCATTGCTCCCCCCAACACAGATGCCCCATGTGCGACTAGCAAGATATCCTCTGGAAAGAACTCAGTAGCTAAACATCTGGCAGTTTGCCCAGAACGTTCTCGCACTTTTTCATGAGTTTCAGGATATTTGGCGGCGATGCGCGAAGTATAGCTGGTGTCAATTCTGGGGAATAATTTTGCTAATGCTGGAGTTGAGAGTCTTTCG
Source organism: Nostoc sp. DedSLP04 (assembly GCF_034530775.1). NCBI lineage: Bacteria > Bacillati > Cyanobacteriota > Cyanophyceae > Nostocales > Nostocaceae > Nostoc > Nostoc sp. DedSLP04. The sequence goes on from NZ_JAVRCL010000049.1 coordinate 37,339, forward strand.
GGTTCTTCTGTCATCCAAACTGGATTTAGCCATTCACTCAAGCCTGTTTCGAGTTTAATCGGCAAGTCGAGCATTTCTGCAACTGCATTTGCCGTTTGTACGGTTCGCAGAAAAGGAGAAGCGAAAATATGGCCAATATTTTCTTTTTTCAATCGTTTAGCTAACTGCTGTGCCTGCACCATACCATCATTAGACAAGGGTGGATCGTAGCGTCGTTCAGCGGTAAGAAACCAATCGGGGTTTACGAAGTCGAGGCGGTTAGCGTGTCTTGCTATCCAGACTATTTGACTCATGGGTTTAATTATTCCGATGAATAGAATTCGCCGCTAAACAAATATATAGATATCTGCAAGGACGGCTGCAAATATTAATATAGGACAAAAATCGTAATAATATTTAATAATACTAATGATTAGGAAAACTTATCAGTATCAACTAGTTAAGATTATGTCATGAACTCAAATGTAAATATCAGATTGGGACGGTTCAAACCAAACTCCACACTCAATAACTGATAGTAGATGGCTGACGGTAATTGTTTTGAGTGTGCCGTAACGTTTGCGATAGTAACACTCAAAAAGTAAAGAAAATAAATGTGGTTCTTCATGGAAGTATCGGTAAAAAACAAACCCCTGCCAATCTATACCAAACTGTTCAGTGATTTTAGAAAATAGTTCATCAACATCATCACCATCTATTTTGAGGTCTTCCCGAAGCCGTATATTAAGAGTAATATCTTTTGTTTGTACACCTAGTTCATTATAAATAATTGCTGCAAGTTGGTTAAATCTATCTGTAAATGACATAACCTTTTTAGGTGACAAACTCCAGTAGCAAGAATCCTATCAACAAGGAAATTATTACCAGGTAAATACTGGTCAAGTATGTATGAACTGGTAGCAAGATAGGGTTATTGTAGCCATCCAACTTTTGCAATCATCAGATTTAGTCACAGATATTTTAACTCGTGAAATTATGCCAGCGCTACTAACTGTTTATTTTCATCCAAGCTTTAGATAACTTAATTCTAGTCCTGCAAATGTTGGGTTTTGTTCCTCAACCCAACCTACTAGTACGGCAAACTTAAATTATTGGATTGAGTAATTCTGTTAATGATTGGACTTTACTTTCCGTAAGTTTTTGAAACCCAATATTTTAAACTTGCGGTGCAAGTAGGACGAGTTATTGGTTCTCTGTGGGTACTGATTGCCAAGCAAGGCGATGTTTCCAATGCGATGTAAAATTAAGTTGAACTGCTTGCTTAAAGTCCTCCAAAGCTGCTGAAAACGCTTTCTCTTTCTGCTCACCTTGGTTGTTCAACTGTTTAGGGCATTGTGGATTCCATACATATTTTTGACAAGTTTGGTGGGCAATTTCTACATCACTGCCATTTTCAGGATTTTGAAAGACGGGATGATAATGTAACCTGTTGCAACAAACTTGCAACCACTCTTGCCACCCACAGCGCCACAAGCGCACTGTTGCATCAAGACTACCACTGACAATCAGTTTACCATCAGGGCTAAAAGCTACGGAATTTACCCAATACTCATGCCCGCGCCAAGGTTGACCGATAGGATTGCCGTCAATATCCCACAAGCGCACTGTAGTATCATTGCTGGCACTGATAATAAACTTGCCATCTGGGCTAAAGGCGACAGAATTGACTTCTTTTTCATGTCCGCGCCAAGGTTCACCAATAGGATTGCCGTTCATATCCCACAAGCGCACTGTAGTATCATTGCTGGCACTGATAATAAACTTGCCAT
>NZ_JAVRCL010000049.1:39207-65530 GCF_034530775.1 Nostoc sp. DedSLP04
GTCCGCGCCAAGGTTCACCAATAGGATTGCCGTTCATATCCCACAAGCGCACTGTCGAATCATTGCTGGCACTGACAATCCACTTACCATCAGGGCTAAAGGCGACAGAATTGATCCAATTCTCATATTTGCGCTGCGATCGCCCGATAACTCGATCTTGTAATATTTGATCTAGCTCCCACAAACGTACAGTTTTATCGCCACCACTGACAATCAGCTTGCCATCGGGGCTAAAGGCTAAGGAATTAACCTGTCCTTTATGTCCCCGCCAAGGTTGACCAATGGGGTTGCCATTGATATTCCACAAGCGTATTGTCCGATCGCAGCTACCACTAATAATAAACTTGCCATCAGGGCTAAACGCTACAGAATTTACATGTCCTTCATGCCCGTGCCAAGGTTGACCGATGGGATTACCTTGTATGTCCCACAACCGCACTGTAGAATCACTGCTACCACTGGCAATAAAATTGCGATCGGGGCTAAAGGCGGCGCAAATAATTTTTGCCTCATGTTTGTGCCAGGGTTGAGTAATGGCGTTACCTTGTAAATCCCACAAACAAACCGTTCCGTCAAAACCAACACCGATCATGCGTACCCCGGAGGGGTTGGCGCAGCCATCGCTATTTGGGTTAAAGGTGACGGAAATAACTCCTTCCTTGTGTCCGCACCAAGGTTGAGTAATGGCATTACCTTGTAAATCCCACAAACACACCGTTCCGTCAAAACCAACACTGACAATAGAATCGCCATTTGGGTTAAAGGTGACGGAAATAACTCCTTCCTCATGTCCCTGCCAGGGTTGAATAATGAGATTACCTTGTAGATCCCATAAACACAAAATTCCGTCAATACTGCCACTAACAATAAACTTGCTATCAGGACTAAAGGCTATACAATTAACCTCTTGCTCGTGTCCCAACAAAAATTCGGCAGTGGGATTGCTAATGATATTCCATAAGCATACAGTAGAATCACTACTGCCACTGGCAATAAACTTGCCATCAGGACTAAAAGCTACGCAATTCACCTCTTGCTCGTGTCCGCGCAAGTTATTTGCCTCTGTGGGTGTGTTCATTGCTTCCTTTAAGCTTCCCAAAACAGAAGCTAGAAGCTGGTTTGGGTATTTCTCTAGATTCTCACCCATTGTTTGAATTGCCAGCAGCAAACCCTCTAGCGGTTGGACGGGAAGTAAATTCAAAACCCTGGCGGATTGCTCGCGCAGTTTTAATTCAGTCAGCGCAAGGTTTAACTTTTGAATCTCTTGTTCCTTTTCTCTCGAATGGCGATCGTGCCATCCAACATTAGCATTAATAAATCGATTAGCTTGTTGGCTGAAATAACCAAACGTTTGCTCTTTTAGTTCTTGATAAGTCTTTATCTTCAGAACCCCGTTTGCAATATCTTCTCTTTCCCACAATACATTCAGGGTGTATGCCAGAAGTGGTAAATAATCATTTTGTTGGTGAAAATCATGAAGAATTTGCTCAACTAGTCCTTGTTCAAAGGTAACGCCAATTCTAGCAGCAGGTTCAGCGATCGCTAACTTTAATTCGCGATCGCTCATTCTAGTGAGTATACGACTATAGCGATCGTGAATATTTGCAAGTTGGGGATACTCACTAAATTTATCCAAAACATCCGATCGCATTGTTAAAACAATTTTTACAGAGCTATCCTGTTGCTGGATCAATTGAAAGAGACTAACAACAAATTTATCGCGTTCCGGCTTTTGAGTTTTTGTAAACAGTTCTTCAAATTGGTCAACAAAAATCACAACGCATTGATAATCTTGTTTGAGTAATCTGACAATTTTAATTAGAGTATTTTCTCTTATTTTTCGCGCAATATCCGCTATTTGCGATTTTTTCCCATAAGTAAAAGCAAGACACTGATAAAGAGATTTAAAAGGATTATCATCTGGGTGAAAACTTATATTAATTAATGAATTGTTGTTATTTCCCAAATAAGGAATTAAGCCTGCCCGAATCAATGATGATTTGCCAGTATTTGATGCTCCTAAAAGCAAGAGTACATTATCTTTTTTTAAGCGATCGCCCAGATTAGCAATCCACTTTTCCCGACCAAAAAATTTATCTTTATCTTTAATTTCAAAAGTTTTTAGTCCTAAGTAGGGAGAGTCTATTTTAAGCGGACGATAATGAATGTCCTCAAAATTACTGTCAGAAAAAAAGTCGTATTCAGAAATACCTTGGACATTACACCCAATATTTATATCGCTTTCAGAACTGTTAACCATTTATATCTCCTTACCTTTGGACACCTCTGGCTAAATCTTTACCTCAGTTATAGTTCCTTTGCTAATCTTTGTAAGTAACTCAACAAAATTAATTACACATTCTCTTGTAAAGCTTTCCCTGTCACCGCCCTATAGAATCAAAAGTCGAATTACCCCCCTTAATCCCCCCTTGTAAAGGGGGGAAAAATCTAGTTCCCTCCCCTTTACAAGGGGAGGGTTAGGGTGGGGTAAAACCCGGATTTGTCAATTATTTCCAACTTGTGTGTACACGGTAGCCTATAGGATAGAAGTTTTGTAAATCCTATCCGTGAAAAATTAAGGTTTTAAATAGATTTATTCAGCAAAATTACTTAAGTAATTTTCAAAAATATGTAGTAACTTTATCCTAAAACGCCAGAAATGACAAACGGGATGGAACTTTTTGATAACCTACACCTTGCTATGTTTAGCGGCAAAGGTGGAGTCGGAAAAACGACAATCTCCTGCACCTTTGCATATCGTTGGGCGCAGAAATTTAGCAATGAGCAAATTCTTTTAATCTCAACCGATCCAGCTCACTCTCTTGGAGATGTCTTACAAGTTAGCGTTGATGACATTCCTCGTCCCATAGCAGAACTACCCAATCTACAAGTAAGGGCGTTGGATGCAAAGCTTCTGCTACAAAAGTTTAAAGAACGTTATGGTCAGGTATTAGAACTGCTAGTGGAACGGGGTAGTTTTGTTGAAGGAGAAGACTTGTCTCCAGTTTGGGATTTAAATTGGCCTGGACTGGACGAATTGATGGGTTTGTTAGAGATCCAACGCCTTTTCAACGAACAGCAGGTAGATCGAGTAGTAGTAGATATGGCTCCTAGCGGTCATACTCTCAACTTGTTTGGATTGATGGATTTTTTAGACACTTTCCTCCACTCTCTGGAACTGTTTCAAGAAAAGCATCGGTATATTAGCAAGACCTTTGCTGGAAGTTACACACCCGATCGCGCTGACGACTTTTTGCAAACCCTGAAAGCTGAACTATCGCAAGGTCGCCGTCTCCTTCAAGATCCTAAGCATACTGCTTGTTTGTTAGTTGCGATCGCCGAACCAATGAGTTGGTTGGAGTCAAAACGATTCCTAGAAGCCTTACAAACCATGCAGGTTCCTTGTGGAGGGTTGTTTGTTAACCAAGTTCTTGCCAGTGCAACTGACCCAGATCGTTACCAAGAACAACAACCACTGATCGGCCAGTATACGGATCTTGCTCACGGAAAGCCGATTTTTATCGTGCCACAGCAAGATAAAGAGCCTTTAGGGATTCTAGCCCTCGGCCATCTGATCGACCAAATCCATATTCCTCAACTTGAACCGCTATTTCCTATCGATCTACTCCCAGTTCAATGGCCGGAAACAATTCCTCCTAGCTTTGGAGATTTTCTCACCCAAGGTCGCCGCCTGTTACTAATTGGCGGTAAAGGTGGAGTAGGTAAGACCACAGTAGCAGCTGCGATTGGTTGGGCTATGGCTCAACAACATCCCGATCGCAAAATTCGCATGGTTTCCATCGATCCGGCTCACTCCTTGGGTGATGCCTTTGGTCTGAGTTTAGGACATGAACCATATCAAATAACTGCCAATCTTCGAGGTCAGGAAGTAGATAGCGATCGCATTCTCGATCAATTCAGAGCCGATTACCTATGGGAACTGGCCCAAATGATGAGTGGCGAAACCCAAACAAGCGAAGCTATTGAAATGGCCTATGCTCCTGTTGCCTGGCGCAAAATTGTCGATCAAGCTTTACCAGGGATTGATGAAATACTTTCCCTGTTAACAGTAATGGAATTGCTAGAGCAACAAGAAGAAGACTTGATTATTTTAGACACTGCTCCTACAGGTCATCTTCTGCGTTTTCTAGAAATGCCAACTGCACTAGCAGACTGGCTAGCATGGATTTTCAAACTCTGGATCAAGTATCAAAATGTTCTTGGTCGTACAGAGTTCATGGGGCGTTTACGAACTTTGCGACAGCGCGTAGTCAAAGCCCAAAAAGTGCTAAAAGACCCACAACAAACAGAGTTCATTGGGGTTACACTTAACCAGGCTAGCGTACTTGCCGAACAACAACGCCTGTTCAAATCTATGCAAGAAATAGGTGTAAGTCAGAATTACCTTGTTCTCAACCGCTTTACTTCTACAGCAACCATTAATTGCGATTTTCCAGGTTTGACAATGGTTCGCTTACCAATGCTTCCTCGCTCAGTTCAGCCTTTAGAACGCATCCAAGCAGCAGCCGGCTGTTTATTTTAACAGCTAATTAGACTAAATACTTTCATACCCAAAGAGAAATTTATTATGCATCGCACTCCAAACCGCAGACAAATTCAAGCCAAACTTAGCACCATGCCTCCTCAACGTTCTCAAGCAACAGTTTACTTAAATGCTTACAAAATAATGTTAGAGAAGGAGCGTTTAGAGCAGGAACTAAAGAAACTCGAAGCACGCCAATCTCAGATTCAGCAGCGTCTTGCTATTTTAAATAGTCAAATAATTGCTGAAGAGAACACGATCCATCAGCAAACAAATACTGGCTTGGAGGACAATACACCAAAATTCAACACCCTAACATTGGAATACTAAGTACTAAGATTTCAGCTTGCCTATTCTTCGCTACTGCCTTGCGAGGCATTGGCTGAAAAAATCAAAGTTTTTGAATTAAACTTTAAATTACATATAACACGAAAAGCATTTCTGCTATTTCTGTTTGTCCTCTTTCTTTAGCAAATGCTAATGCGTCTATATCGTTCATGTTATCTCCTGAGTATTTTATTTTAAAATCAATTTTATTTGCGATTAAAACTTCTACGATATCTTTATATCCCCCGTAAATCGCACCAAACAAGGGATTACTTTCTGGTTCAGAGATATCTATTTCTGCTCCTTTTTCTAATAAATAATGAACAACATCTATTTGCCCTTCTGATGCAGCAAGATTTAAGACATTTCCTCCCAAAATAGGTTCTTTTTGATTAATGTCTACTCCCTTTTCAACAAGAAACTTTATGATATCCATGCTGGTATTAAAAGAAACTGCAAAATGTAGCCAATTTCCAAATGCAGTTGTTCCATTAATTTGGGATGGCTCAGAAGTCAGTAGGCTTTCTAACTTGGACTGATCGCTATTTTCGATTGCCTGTTTGATTTCTTGTGTTAACAAGTTGGTGTCTATAATATTCTCTCCTTGCCGAAGTTACGAGCGATCGCCTTGTGTGATATCGGAATTTTTGGGTTAAGCGATATTGGGGTAAAAGCGGTTAGAATAGAGCATTCAGTTTGTATTAGCCTGTAAATAACCCATTTTAATAGGAAAATCATGAATGCTCACGAGTTATTGCAGCGATATGCTGTTGGAGAGAGAGATTTTAATGGGGTTGATTTAAGTAATATTGAAATATTTGGCTCACATTTAGAGAAAATCAATTTGAGTCAGGCAAACCTGAGCAGGGCTAATTTAAAAGATACCTGGTTGTCTGAAGCTAACTTGGATGGAGCAATTTTGGTAAAAGCTTCCTTGAGTGGGGCAAACCTTGACTATGCCAGTTTAAGACAAACTAACTTAGATGGGTCTAATTTGAGCGAAGCAAGTTTGATGGGAGCGAATTTAGAGGGGGCTAGTTTGAGAAATGCAGAATTGAGAATGGCTAATTTGTACAATGCTAACTTGAGAAACGCTAATTTGGAATTAGCTTGTATAGGAGAAACTGATTTATCCTATGCAAATCTTATAGACGCAAATATCAAAGGAATTAATATAGATACTTTGCTGTCCTGTTGTGGTAATACAGTCTTGCCTGATGGACAAGTTGCCAGTGACCCTTGGGCTGGTTAAGCTTTTAACAAAATTAAAAACCAATACTTAAAGAATAATAATCAGAATTTGCTTATCAAAAGGGTAGAAGTTAAGAAACAGATTAAGAAAATAATTTTTTTCTAAAGTCAAAAGCTTTATTGATAAGGATTTCAGCCACCAATGCTGACTACCTTGATTGCGCTGTCAAAGTTAGCAGATAGAAAAACCATTTATCAAGCATTTCACAGCAAATGGTGGAATTTTTCATCAATCGTTGCGATACCCCAAAGTGAGCAATAAAGCTTATCTCAAACCCTTATATATTCAGCTTTGCGCTAGGCACGAAAATTCGTTGCTTAGTTATTTCTTACTTCTACTCAATTGTCTAAAATTAGCCAGATCGCTTCACAAGGAATGGAGAATCGACATCTAAAAGCCAATTCTCATCAATAAATTCTAGATTTTCATCATAAACAAGAACCAATTCACCAAGTTTTTGAGCATTGCTACTTGTAGTTTTTGTATTATCAACAGCATCAGCTATGAGCAAAAACTTTAGTTCTAAAAAACGTTCTTCGTGAGTAACGCCTATTGAACTGCTAACTAATTCGGCTTCTAGGGTACGAGGTAACGTAATTTTCTCATAATATTCATCTTGTTCATCCCAATAGCCACACACTTGATAATCACATTGTTCAAGATGTTCTTGAACAAGAAGATTAGCATCTAAACTTTGTAATATTTCAGTTAAATCTTGCCAAACTTGATGATTTTTTAATTCGAGCCTTGTCATAGTTATGTGGGTTTAATGTTCTGTTACCAAACCAGGGAAGTGCAATATATCATCAATGAATTTTGCATGAAATCGGCGATCGCCATTTTTACCTAAGACTTTAGATTTCAAATCGTAGCCAGATTCTTGGGAAGCCACCAACCCAACATTACCGCGAGGAGGTACAAGCCCTTTCTCAATGGCTTTTAAATGTTTCCCCTTCCGATCATATTTTAATCCCAGCTTTATTTGTTCACTGCCAAATGAAACTAGCAGACCACTGGTTGAAAGATATACAGTATCAGGTTGAATATCTGCCCAATTATCGGGTAAAGCTTCCATTAAATTAATACTTGTATAGTAGAAGCATAATTTACTTAAGTATAATAGCTAACAACATTTTTAAAATTAACGTGAGTCTCCAACGGAGGCGCACGTTAGTTAAAGCAATAAATCACACAAGCTAGGAAAGAATTTCAATCCTCTTGTGCTTGATCGCGTTCTTGCTGTTCTGCTTCCAGGATTGCTAATAAAAGAGCTTCTTCCTGAATTTCAAACTCTTCTTCAGGAATTTCTCCCATATCAAAAGCAAGTTGGAGTGCAAGAAGCTGCTTGCTCAGATTTTCTTTATCATCAATTTCAGTACTCGCCTGTTCTAAAATTTTTTCCCCAAGCCACGTTACCCCCATTAATGGGCCGGTAATCGGTAATAGTAAAAAGCGCAGAACCATATTGCTTTACACCTGTGTGGATTTATTAAAGGTATCCTTTCAAGACCGTAATCATGCTGATGACATAAATATTAAACATTACTAGTCTTGTGTTGATGCCAAAATGCGTTGGATTTGAGTCCAGTTAAGGCTGATTGACATCTGTATTTTATATTTGCAATGTAAAAAAAAAATACTTTTGTATGACACATTACTATTTACGAGGTACTTAGAGTTTGACAACAGTATTAAATGCATCTCCCCAACGATTTGTCAATACCCCTGCTGTTCAACGCATCGCTCAACGTGCTTTGCGCTATCTACAGTCAGGTTTTTCAATACATTTACGTGGTGCAGCCGGAGTCGGAAAAACTACTCTGGCAATGCATCTAGCTGATTTGCTCAACCAGCCGATCATCCTCTTATTTGGAGATGATGAGTTTAAAACCTCAGACTTGATTGGTAATCAATTAGGTTATACCCGCAAAAAGGTTGTTGATAATTTCATCCACAGCGTTGTGAAAGTTGAGGATGAACTTAGACAACATTGGGTTGATGCACGATTAACCCTAGCTTGTAAAGAAGGATTTACGCTGGTTTACGACGAATTCAATCGATCGCACCCGGAGGTAAATAACGTTTTACTCTCCGTACTTGAAGAGAGGTTGTTGGTATTGCCAACAAATCAACAGCGAGCTGAGTATATCCGGGTTCATCCTCAGTTTCGGGCAATCTTAACATCAAATCCTCAAGAGTATTGTGGAGTTCATGCAACTCAGGATGCTTTGATGGATCGTGTTATTACCATCGATATGCCTACACCTGATGAACTGAGTCAGCAGGAAATTGTAGTTCATAAAACAGGTATAGATTCTGAGAAAGCAGAAGTAATTGTCCGCATAGTACGGACGTTTTGGAGTCGATCTAGCTCTGGACAGGGTGGTGGATTGCGTTCCTGTCTGATGATTGCCAAAATCTGCCACGAACACGAAATTTCCGTAAACCCTGGAGATCCTAGCTTCCAAGATATTTGTGCCGATATCCTGCTTTCTCGCACGAGTCAACCTCTCATGGAAGCAACTCGGCTACTAGAAGAGGTTTTAAGTGAATTGCATCATAGTACAAATACTCAATCTCAGCCGTCAAAGATAATACCAGACAGCCAAAATCAGATTGTATTGGAACAACGAGTACCTTACGAGCATGAAGTCTACAACTACCTGTGTAATTCTCCAGGAAGGCGTTTCTCTGAATTGGCAGTAGAGTTAGGGATCGATCGCAGTCAAATTGTAGCTGCACTCAAGTCTCTCAGAGAGCAGGGAGTATTAGTACAAATGCAGGGCAATGCCGAGCCGCCGAACATCTCACAGACACTTGCTTTTGATTCTGGCCATTTAATAAACAAATGAGTACTAATACTAATCGAGGAGCTATCACCACATCAACTCAAGGTTCTACCTTGGCAGATATTCTAGAACGGGTTCTAGATAAAGGCATTGTGATAGCAGGAGATATTTCTGTTTCTGTCGGCTCTACAGAACTGCTCAACATCCGAATTCGTTTGTTGATTTCTTCTATTGATAAAGCCAAAGAGATTGGAATTAACTGGTGGGAAAGCGACCCCTACCTCAATAGTCAAGCTCGTTCCTTATTAACAACTAATCAACAACTTCAAGAGCGTGTTGCCAGTCTAGAAACAGAACTGCGATCGCTTAAAGCAGTCAATCCTATTAATAATCAGAATGCAGGCGATTAGCAAATCAAAAGGTTCCGATTCAGGTTTAGCGCCGTTGTTACTGACGGTTGTTGAACTGATACGCCAACTCATGGAAGCTCAGGTGATTCGGCGAATGGATGCTGGCAACCTCAGCGATTCTGAACTAGATCGAGCTGCCGAAAGCCTGCAAAAGCTTGAACAGCAAGTTGTTCAGCTTTGCGAGATATTTGATATTGACCCAGCCGATCTAAATATTAACTTGGGTGAAATGGGAAATTTACTTCCCCAATCTGGAGGATACTACCCCGGTGAAACCTCTAGTCAACCCTCTATTCTAGAACTCCTCGATCGCCTATTAAATACGGGTGTTGTGGTTGAGGGTGACTTGGACTTAGGACTGGCTCAATTAAGCTTAGTTCATGCCAAGTTAAGATTAGTACTCACTTCTAAACCCCTTTCATAGGGTGTAGGGGGTAGGGTGTAGGGTGTAGGGAACCCAGGGTTAAAAGCGTGGGATTGAAAACTTGGACACCTTATACCTCGTGCCACTTTCATTCGGTATAATTCTTCTTTTTTGGTAAGCTCTAAACCCACTCATACAAGGATTTTCTAATCCCTACACCCAACACCCCACACCCTGTTTTTGGTAACTTTTTTATCTATATTCTTCTTGGTAATACATTCTTATGAGTTATGGCTTTTACATTTACGGAATTTTGACCTTGCCCGCTCCACAAAATTTAAATTTACAGGGCATAGATCGGCAACCTGTACAAATTAAAATTTTGGATGGTTTTGCAGTCATTTACTCCGAAGCACAGCAAGAGCGTTATTTGGCAAGCCGCCGTAACCTGCTAAGTCATGAGAAAGTCCTTGAGGACATCATGGAAGCAGGCGATCGCAATTTATTACCCATGCAATTTGGACTTTTGATTTCAAGCTGGGAAACGGTTTCAGAGCAATTAATTCGTCCTCATCAAGAAGAATTGACGCAATTGCTTGCGAAGTTATCGGGTTGTCGAGAAGTTAGTGTCAAAGTTTTTTGGGATACTGAGGCAGAAATTCAGGGATTGTTAGCAGAAAATCCAAATCTCAAAACTGAAAGGGATAAGCTAGTGGGTCAACCCTTGAGTATGGAGCAAGCGATCCAAATAGGGCAAGCCATCGAACGGGGAATGAGCGATCGCAAGCAAGGCATCATAGATGTATTTCAAGGCACGCTCAACTCCATTGCTCTCGATATGGTGGAAAATACTCCCCAAATGGACACAATGATCTACAATGCAGCCTACCTAATTCCTTGGGAAGCAGAATCACAATTTAGCGAACACGTTGAAGCACTCGATCGTCAATTTGAAAACCGTTTGCGAATTCGCTACAACAATTTTACTGCCCCCTTTAATTTTGCTCGTCTTCGATTATTGATTTCCAAATGAATTAATTTTTTTCACTGTGAATAGCAGTAAAAATTGATAATGAAAAATTATTGAAACTTGTGAATTTTTATATACATTTTATTTAAGTAAAATCAATGGACGACATATTTAAAGGATTTGAACAGCTATTAGAAATTGCCAAAGCTTTAGAAGAAAAAGTAGAGAAAGGAGAGTTAAAAACTTCTATTGAAATTCGCTCTCATAATCTCAGCAGTATTCCCCGGCAAGGCAATATTCCGAGAAAAACTAGTTCCAGCCGAGTTCGAGCCAATTCTACTGATGCAGCTGCACCAATGGATAATGCTGATGATGTCACCACCCCATCAGCTAACAAGAACTCAAAAGCTTCTTGGCAAGGTGTCGGCGGCTTGGGTGATGTTCTCAAGGAAATCAGAGAGTTAGTCGAAATTCCCCTTAAACGTCCAGATTTATTGGTTAAATTAGGGTTAGAGCCTCCGCGTGGGGTTTTGCTAGTTGGCCCGCCCGGTACGGGAAAAACTTTAACAGCCCGTGTTTTGGCAGAAGAATTAGAGTTAAACTACATTGCCATCAATGGCCCAGAGGTGATGAGCAAGTATTACGGGGAAGCAGAAGCTCGTTTACGAAATATTTTTGAGAAAGCAACTCGTTCTGCTCCCTGCTTGATATTTATTGACGAAATTGATAGCCTTGCCCCAGATCGCAGCCAAGTGGAAGGCGAAGTTGAAAAAAGATTAGTAGCGCAGTTGCTTGGGTTAATGGATGGGTTTGCCAAAACCGAGGGCGTACTTGTATTAGCAGCAACAAATCGTCCCGATTATCTCGATCCGGCGCTGCGTCGTCCGGGACGCTTCGATCGCGAAGTTCAGTTTCGGGTTCCCGATCGCGATGGACGATTGGAAATTCTCACGATTTTGACAAGTGCTATGCCCTTGGAGACTGCGGTTAATTTAGGAGCGATCGCTGATTTGGCTGTCGGTTTTGTCGGTGCCGATATCAAAGCTCTTTGTCAAAAAGCAGCCTACATTGCCCTACGTCGTCAAGTCCCCTCGCTCAACAGTCCCATTCCTGAGAACATGGCTGTTATGCAGCAGGATTTTCTAGAAGCAATTAAGGAGATAAAACCCTCAGTTCTCAGGGATGTAGCAGTTGAAGCACCAAGTGTCAGTTGGGATGACATTGGTGGTTTGGATGATGTTAAACAAAAACTTCAAGAATCTGTAGAGGGCGCACTCCTTTATCCCGAACTATACGAGCAAACCAAAGCCAAGCCTCCCCGTGGGATTCTGTTGTGGGGGCCGCCGGGAACGGGAAAAACATTACTGGCAAAAGCGATCGCTTCCCAAGCTAGAGCCAACTTTATTGCTGTGAATGGCCCTGAATTACTAAGTCGATGGGTAGGAGCCGCAGAACAAGCAGTCAGAGAACTCTTTCGCAAAGCTCGACAAGCAGCGCCTTGCGTTGTGTTTGTAGATGAAATTGATACCTTAGCACCAGCACGGGGAAGATTCACTGGTGATTCTGGAGTTAGCGATCGCGTTGTCGGTCAACTACTCACCGAACTGGATGGGTTGCATGAATGCCCTAAAGTACTGTTAGTAGGAGCAACCAATCGTCCAGAAACCCTCGATCCTGCTTTACTCAGAGCCGGAAGATTGGACTTACAAATCAAAATCGATCTCCCAGATCCAGCAAGCCGATTAGCGATTTTACGAGTTCACAATCTAGATCGTCCCCTATTTGATGTCGATTTAGAAACCTGGGCGACAGTTACCGAGGGTTGGAATGGCGCAGACTTGGCTTTGTTGAGCAATCAAGCTGCTTTAAGCGCAATTCGTCGATACCGCGCCCAGGGATTGACTGACTCCAGCCTGATTCAGATTACAAATGATGATTTCCAAGTTACATACCAAATGCTTGCTAATCAGCACTAATCTCAATAGTCTCTGACTTGAAACAACGCAGAAGTTAACAACAGAAGCTACTTAACGCGATGTACAACTTATCCTTAGAACCCCTCTCCAAACCTCTCCGCCACAGGGAGAGAAACTTTGATTCTTGCTCCCCAACGCTAGGAGGGAAGGGGCTGGGGGTTAGGTTTGAGAGAACGTTGCACACAGCGATACTTACTCTTTGGAAACACCTTTGATGTAAAAAGAAGTGTCCCAGAGAACTTCATGTGTACAAACTTAATTACTTAATAAGTATCTCAAGTTTATGTCAGTATACGCCTATGCTCTTCTAGTACCCACCGCATCAGAGCTTGTTCTACCTTTTGGAATGGAAAGGAATACCGAACTCGTTTACTGTTCTGGTTTAGGTGCGATCGTAGAACCGGAAATCTCAGTAGAGGGAATACAAGCAACAGATGAGCGTTTACTTCAAGCTGTATTAATCCACGATCGCGTGATTCGAGAACTCTTTCAACAAACTCCCCTTCTTCCCTTACGCTTTGGCAGCGGTTTTACCTCGCAAGAAAAACTGCTGAATCATCTAGAACAGCACCAAGAGCAATATCTAGAAACCCTTACTCAGCTAGCAGACAAAGTTGAGTACACTTTAAAATTGACACCCAGTTCTTTGCTTGATGAGTCTGACACTATTGATGCTAGAGGAAAAGCCTATTTATTAGCGAAAAAACAACGCTACCAAACACAGCAAGCATTTCAAGCACAACAATCCGAACAGTGGGAACTCTTGAACCAGTCAATTCTCAAAACATATACAGATGTTATCTGTGAAACTCGACAGGCAGATGTGCGGCAAATCCACTTTTTGGCACAGCGGAACGATTCAACGCTCAGTACGCAGCAGCTTTCCCTCTGGCAGGTACAATGCTCGCACTGGCAATTGGCACTAAGTGAACCTCTGCCACCCTATCATTTTCTAAAAAATACTCTCAGATAAATTCATAAAAAATAATAATTATAACTTTCCCAGAAAAAATGAAGATAGGCTAATTATTTCTTTAATTTTTTGCTAAAAAAATATTGTTAACTTTTTAATATTTTTTTATTTTATTATATTTATCTCATATTTTTGGGAACACTAAACTCAGGAAGAATAAAACACATTGTGTAATTTTTACCTACTGCTCAATCAGAGCAAGATGAAACCAATAATCAGAGTTGTGAGAGTAAAAGAAAATGGCTGTTGAAAAAGTTAACTCATCTTCTAGTCTAGCTGAAGTTATTGACCGAATTTTGGACAAAGGAATTGTAGTTGATGCTTGGGTACGTGTTTCTTTAGTTGGTATTGAACTGCTATCAATCGAAGCTCGGATTGTAATTGCTTCAGTTGAAACTTACTTAAGATATGCCGAGGCAGTTGGTTTAACATCTCAGGCTGCTGTTCCATCTGCTGCTTAATAACACATTATAAAAAGGGAGTCTTCATGGCTCCCATTTAATGTTTCTAGTTAACAAAATAGGAGAATTCAGCTGATGGCTCTCAAAAATTTGTGGGAACAAGAGCGATCGCAGCGATTGCAAATAACTGCTGAACGCCGTCAACAAGTTAACCAGTGGAAACAGCTAACTCAACAAGAATTGCAGTTGGAAGCAGATTTACTTCATCAAGAATTGAGCAGTTCTGTTACTAGTCTTCACCACAACAGAAAGTTACAACAGCAGCAATTTCAGCAAGAGATTGTAGAACGGCAATTAGAAATATTGCAAATAAAAACAGATGTCTGCCAACGCCAGCAAGAATACCGCCAACAGCGGACAGCAAAGGCTCAGACATTATTTCAAGATTTGCAAAATTTCCGAGCAATTTTACATAAAAGTGTTTGGGGCGACCGCATTCATGAACAAGTAGTTACCCCGCCTTCTGCTAAAACAGAAAAATTAGTGGCAACGGTTCCAAAATGGTCAATCTCTCGTTCTGGAATTAAAGCCACTGGCTTTCGTCCTTCCGTCAATACCATGACTAGAAAAGTGCCTGAATCGAATGCAGATACTAAATCTAAAGTGCAGCAATATATTCAGCAAGCCCAAGGAGCTACTTTAATAGAAATTGAAGAAGTGATTGGCTTAACCAGGGTGCAAACGATAGATATCCTGCGCTCCTTGATCAAGCAAGGAGTACTAGAACAACGCGATCGCCAATACTTTATTCGGCAACAAGCAATTTCTTAACAAATTTGATTCCAGCTCATTTTTTGTAATTGCAGACTAGCGGCTCTTGCGATCGCTTGTGTCTTTTGCCTTCAGGAGGCATAGCACGCAATCGATAAGCATTAAAGCTGGTATATGCTTTGTAGTATTCAAAATTTCCATCTTTTTTTAAGGTCTGTATTGACAAGCAATTGTCTCAGTATATGTAACGTTGCAAAACTAATATAGATAACTTATTTCTAATTAAAAAAAGAGCTTAAATCTTTGTTCGAGCTTCCAGCTTTGAACTTTCAAAATGTCCGGATTGGAAAGGGATATAACAAGCTGGGGTAGCTCGATCGAGGTTTTGAACTGTGCTATTGGCGATCGCAAAATGAGGTTAGTAAGCTGGATTGTTTGATAAATTCTAATCTAAATGCAAAACTCAAGATATATAAGGAGGTGCGATCCATTGTGAATCAATTGATCGAGCAACTTCAAACTAAATTATTCACAGGTAGGCTGAATCTTGAAGCCAGGGACGGGCCGACTTGGACGCTATATTTTCGTTTAGGACGATTAATTTGGCAGGCTGGCGGTTCTAATGCCGATGAGCGATGGCGACGGCACTTGTCGCAATACTGTCCTAATCTGGATGTGGCAAAGTTGGAGGGGCTTGTCTCTCCCCAGGAAAGTTATCGCGAGTATTGCATTCTTAGTAAATTGCGAGAACAAAAATTAATCGAACAACAACAACTTGTTAGCCTGATTACAAGCTTAATAGCTGAAGTCCTGTTTGATATAATCCAGTACGTTGAAGCCAAAAGAAATGGCAACAATCCAGCAGGGCAGTTGTCACCTACTACCGTTGTTGGTGCAGTTCCTGGGTTTCTCCTAGCTGTACTACCAACTGAGGAAGTATTAAAACAGGCTACACAAGTCTGGCAAGAATGGCGAGATGCAGGATTGGCAAGTTACTCGCCTAATTTATATCCTGTTATTCAACAACTTGAACTACTCCAAGGACAAGCATCCTCTAAACAGATTATTTCTCTAGTTGATGGCACAAAAACTTTACGAGGTTTAGGGCAAAAAAGCGGTCGGGATGCCTTAGTTTTGTCTCGGTTCTTGATGCCATTGGTAAAAACAGGGGCGATCGCTTTTTCACCCACCCCAAGCCCCAGGAAGGTTGGGATTAGTCAAGAAACTGGCAAGCCCTCCAGTGCAGTTAATAATCCTAATTCTTCATTGAAGACAGAAGAGAACACTGTTATACAAGTTGCTCCTCCAGCGACTAGCAAACAAATTGTCACGCCGTCGAGTGCAGTTAATAATCCCAATTCTTCACTGAAGACAGAAGAGAACACTGTTATACAAGTTGCACCCCCCGCGACTAGCAAACAAATTGTCACTCCGTCGAGTGCAGTTAATCATTCCAATTCTTCACTGAAGACAGAAGAGAACACTGTTTTACAAGTTGCTCCCCCAGCAGCTAGCAAAGCAATTATTGATGTCTCCAGACCTTTAGTAGCCTGTGTGGATGATAGTCCGACAATCTGTCGCAGTTTGGAGGAAATTCTTACCCATCAAAATTATCGCTTTATTGGCATTCAAGACTCCTTGACAGCAGTTTTAAAGCTAATTAAAAGCAAGCCCGACTTCATTTTTTTGGATCTTTTGATGCCAAAAGTGAATGGTTATGAAATTTGTTCTCAAATCCGTAAAACTCCAAGTCTTAAAGATGTGCCGGTTGTCATCTTAACGGGGAAAGATGGAATAGTAGATCGGATGCGAGCAAAATTAGTAGGGGCAACTGACTTTTTGGGTAAACCCGTAGAAGCAGACAAAGTACTCAATGTGCTTCACAAGTATTTAAACGTTTAGATTGAAGCGACAATCATGCCAGTAGCTCCTCTACACCCATTTTCAAAACAGATTTTGGATGTTAATTCATTTGTCGCAATCATTTTTCAAAATCTGAATTAAATAGCTAGGAAATAAAAATGAAAAAAGTTCTTTTAGTTGAAGATAGCCTCACAGAATCCGAAAAGATGACACGTTACCTGGAGCAAGGAGGATATTCAGTTTATGAAGTTCGCAGTGGTGAAGAGGCTCAACTGCGCTTGAAACAACAAAAACCTGACTTGATTCTACTGGATTTGATTTTGCCAGGCCAAAGTGGATTTGAGTTCTGCCGCAAGTTGAAAGCCGATCCGACAACAAAAGCAATCCCGGTAGTGATTTGCTCAACTAAAAACACAGATGTTGATAGAACTTGGGGCAATATGAGTGGTGCTGATGGCTATTTAGTCAAACCTGTAGATGAAAATACCTTGCTCCAGACTGTTAATAAATTTATTCGCTAAAGGAAACTGGGGCAATGGTACAGGGCAATGATAGCTTTAGAGCGCTACCTATTAATAGCCAATTTCGACTTGAAAACTCTCCCCAAGGAAACAACCAGAGGTTTTTAAGATTTCCGTTGAATGGAAAGGTGAATGGTTTACTCCCACTAGCTGATTTGCGGGGAGTAATTCAGGTTGCACTCACCGAGATTTTGCCAGTACCCCAGGTAGCAGAATTCTTGTTAGGCATCATGAATTGGCGGGGAGAAGCTATCTGGATTCTTGATTTAGCAAGTTTGTTGGGAGCAACACACTGGTGTCGGCGAGAAAGTGTGCGTAGCTCTGGCATGGCGATGCTCGTTCAAGTCCAGAATCAAACCGTCGGGCTGTTGGTGGAGCAAGTCAATAGCATTGAAGTTTATGACCCCCAAGAGCGGTTAGCGGTTTCGGCATCGATGTTACCTGCCCGACTAGGCTCGTTCTTGCAGGGTTACTTTGTGGATTCTCAAGGTAGCCCTTTGATGTTAATTGACACCCATGTTGTGATTCAAGCCCTTCAGTCTCTTTAAAGTTCAGAGCTTCCTGCCTTCTGTCTCCTACCCTCTGCCTGATTAACTTACTTTAACAACCTTCATAGCAAGAAAGATTATGGTAATGCATACACCTAGCCAACCACACTCAAATTCCGGCAACGGTTATAAGGACACCGATAACGGGCATACCGTCGATCTAAGAGCAAAACAGCAAATCTCTTCTACTCTAGAAGAATTGCGAACTGAACTGGATCAAGCTGATTGGGTGGAAACAGGGCCGTTGCGAGAGAGAATCCGCAAGTTAAAAGAACTGCTAAGTGTGTTGCCATATCAAGACGGAGGAGATGGATTAGAGGTAGAGCAAGTACAGGCGATCGCCAGCAGAATCCGTCAATTTTCCGATCTAGATACCTTGCTTGCTACTGCTGTCATGGAGGTACAAAGCGCACTGCAAGCCGATCGCGTGGTGGTGTATGAGTTTACGAATCCGACACTGGGGATAGTTGCTGCGGAGGCGATGAGGGATGGCTTTACCCCAATGCTGAAGGAAAAACTGCCCGCCGTCACTTTTGGGTTAGGTTCTGCCAAGGTTTATCAACAAGAAAAATTAGTCGCGATCGCCGATACCTACACTGCAAGCTTGTCCCCTTACCAAAAGCAGCTTATGGAGCGGTTTCAGGTCAGAGCTTGTTTGAGCTTGCCAATCTTAACAAAAGATGGGGTTTGGGGCTTGTTGGTAGTGCAGCAATGCACTGCTCCTCGCCAGTGGCAGAATGCTGAAATTAGGTCGCTAAAATTGCTCGCGCAGGAATTAGAAGCGCAACTGCAAGTTGCCGTGATTCAGGCTACGTTGCAACAAGAAGTGGAAAAAGACCAAATCCTGACTGGTGTAGCGAATAAAATTCTCCAGTCCAAAGATGTGGATACCATCTTTCGCATTGCCACCCAAGAAGTACGACAGTCACTAAAATGCGATCGCGTAGCAATATATCGTTTCAATCCTGACTGGACTGGGGAATTTATTGCTGAATCTGTGGGATCTGAGTGGGTTTCTCTGTTAGAAGAACAGCGAAATAATCCAGCAATTGCCAAGAACGTTAACTATTGTAGTGTTAGGAACCTTGCAGAGGAAGGGGGATTAGCTGGGACAACAGGGCGATCGCACAGTGCAGATAGCTACATTCAGCACACCCAAGGCAAAAATTTCCATCGCGGACAGATTTATCGAGTCACTAATGATATCTACAGCGGTGGTTTTTCTGACTGCTATATCAAAGTTTTAGAAACCTATCAAGCCAAAGGATACATTATTGTTGCTATCTTCCAGGGAGAAAAGTTGTGGGGCTTACTGGCTGCCTATCAAAATTCTCAGCCTCGTCAGTGGAAAGATAGTGAAGTTCGACTAATGGTGCAGGTTGCATCTCTATCTAGTATTGCGATTCAACAGGTGCAATATCAGCAACAACTTTATCACCGCTCTGAGGAGTCAGCCAAACTTGTTGAACGAGAACGTACTGTTTTCGGCATCATTGAAAAGATTGGGCAAGCAACGGATCTTCGCACCCTTTTCCGCACTACAACCCAAGAGTTGCGGCGATTTTTAAAATGCGATCGCGTTGTCGTTTATCAATTTCATCCAGACTGGAGTGGAGAAGTTATCGCTGAATCTGTGGCTGCTGGTTGGTCGTCCCTGTTGGATATTCAGGAACAAGAAAGCATTTTAAAAACAGGTATGGTATCTTCAGAGCGTTGCCATGTTAAGGATTATGGCTCCCCTGTTAAACCTGATGCCGATACCTATCTTAAGGAAACACAGGGTGGAACTTACGCCAAAGAAAAGCGCTTCCGCAAAGTCAACGATATTTATGCTGCTGGTTTTTCACCTTGCTACTTAGAAGCATTAGAGAAGTTCCAAGCCAAAGCGTATATCATTGTTCCCATTTTCCGCGCTGGTAATCTCTGGGGTTTGTTAGCAGCCTATCAAAATTCTGATGTCCGCAAATGGACTGATGAAGAGACCGGTGCTTTGTTGCAGATCGGCGAATCGTTGAGCATTGCTCTCCAGCAAGCTGAATATATCGAACAGCTACGGTTAAAAAATCTAGAAATGACCCAAGTAGCTGAAGTAGAAAATGCGATCGCCCGAATGACGGATAGAATGCTTCATTCCCACCACCCAGAAACAATTTACCGCACTACCTTGGCAGAATTGCGGCAGTTGTTCAAATGCGATCGCCTAGCAATATATCGCTTCAACTCTGACTGGAGTGGTGAATTTATTGCTGAATCTGTAGGAACTGACTGGGTGCCTCTGGTTGGCCCCGATATCAAAACTGTATGTGAAGACGAACACCTACAGCAAACCCAAGGCGGGCGCTATCGCAACAATGAAACTTTTGCCGTCAATGACATCTATACTGTTGGTCATGCCCAGTGCCACATCGACCTGTTAGAGCAGTTCCAGGCTAAAGCCTACACCATCGCCCCTATTTTTGCTGGAAACAAACTTTGGGGTTTGTTAGGAGCATATCAAAATAGCGGCCCGCGCCAGTGGAATTCCGAAGAGGTGCGATTGCTGACCAAATTGGGCATTCAGTTGGGGTTAAGCGTGCAGCAAGCCGAGTACATCGGAGAACTGAAAACGAAGAATGCAGAGTTGGCACGGGCAGCAGAAGAGGAACAGGTGCTGACAGGGATGGTGGAAAAAATTCGCCAAGCTCAAGAAGCAGATACAATTTTCCTGAATGTGCTGCCAAGTTTACGCAAACAACTACAGTGCGATCGCCTAGCAGTATTCCGCTTTCATCCCGACTGGAGTGTGGAATTTATTGCCGAATCCGTAAAAGATCAATGGCTGTCTTTGGCTAGTTCCGACATCAAAACGATGTGGATGGACGAGCACTTACAAGAAACTCAGGGCGGACGCTATCGCAATCATGAAACCTTTGTTGTCAATGATATCTACGCTGTCGGTCACGTTCAGTGCTACCTAGAGATATTAGAAAAAATCCAGGCTAAGGCTTACACAATCGCTCCGATCTTTATTGAAAACAAACTCTGGGGCTTTTTAGGAGCATACCAAAATACTGGCCCTCGGCAGTGGAAATCCAAGGATGTGCAACTGTTGCGAAAAGTAGCAGTGCAAATGGGTATAGGCTTGCAACAGGTTAAGTATATCGAACAGCTCAAGAAGAAGAATGCAGAGTTAGCCAGAACCGCAGAAGGGGAACGAGCGCTAACACGGCTGTCAGAAAAAATCCGCCAAGTTCAAGAGCTAGATACGATTTTCCGCAACGCCTTACCAGAATTGCGATCGCATTTGGAATGCGATCGTCTTGCAGTGTATCGCTTCAATCCAGATTGGGGTGGAGAATTTATTGCCGAATCCGTAAGTCGGGAATGGGTGGCTTTGGTTGGCCCCGATATCAGGACTGTCTGGGAAGACGAACACCTCCAACAAACCCAAGGTGGACGCTATCGCCACAACGAGACGTTTGTTATCAATGACATTTACACTTCTGGCCATGCCCAGTGCCACATAAAAATTCTCGAGCAATTCCAGATGAGAGCTTATATCATCACCCCGATTATTGCCGGCAACAAGCTCTGGGGTTTGTTAGGAGCATATCAGAATGATGGGCCGCGGCAATGGCAAGATAATGAAATCAACTTGGTAGCGAAAATCGGCACGCAGTTTGGGGTAGCCGTCCAGCAATCGCAATACTTACAGCAAACCTTAAACAAGAACGAGGAACTGATCAAACTGGCAGAACGGGAAGTAGCAAACGCCCGATTTTCCTATCGCTTGCCTAGTCGGTTAACAGAGATGGCTCAAAGTCATAGTGATGTTCTGGAATTTGTCCAGTTTGCCACCCACGAACTTCGTCAGCTACTAAAAGTAGATCGAGTTGGAGTTTACCGTTTTGAGCCTGATTGGTCTGGAGAATTTGTAGTTGAGTCTGTGACTGGGGATTGGCCTAAGTTGGTGGGAACTAGCCTTGCCAGAGTTAGAGATACCTATCTCCAGTACAACAAAGGCGGGCGTTATGCCCGTAAAGAAAGTTTGCGGGTTGACAATATATATACTGTCGGTCATGACGAATGCCACATCCAATTATTAGAAATGTGGGGAACTAAAGCCTACATGATTGCTCCGATTTTTCAAGAAGATCGGCTATGGGGGCTGATGGGAGTTTATCAAAATAGCGCCCCGCGCCAGTGGGAGCAATCAGAGGAGGATGTTCTCAACCAAGCCAGCGTCCAGATTGGTATTGCCCTCAATCTTGCAGAGTACCTCAAACAGGTGCGTACTCAAGAGCAGCAACTAGCAGAAGCAGCAGAGCGCGATCGCACCGCACGGGAAAAACTGCAACAAGGAGCAATACGCGTTCTCATGGCTTTGGAACCATCCTTCAGAGGCGATCTCACCGTTCGCGCTCCCCTATCTGAAGATGAAATTGGAACGATCGCCGATGGTTACAACACGACGATCCAAAGTTTGCGAGATTTAGTCCGACAAGTGCAGATTGCTGCTGGCAGAGTGAGTGAAACTTCCAGCAATAACACTATCTCAGTAGTTAAACTATCTGACCAAGCTCAACAGCAAGCAGAACGCCTCGAAAATGCTCTAGAACAATTACAAATGATGGTAACTTCCACCCAGGTAGTTGCTACTGATGCCCAAAGAGTAGGACAGGCTGTTCAAAGAGCTAATAACACCGTCCAAGCTGGCGATTCCCTGATGGAAAGAACCGTAGATGGCATTTTGGAGATTCGGGAAACCGTCTCCGAAACAGCGAAGAAGATTAAACGCCTTGGTGAAGCTTCTCAGAAAATCTCGAAAGTAGTGAGTTTGATTGAAAATTTTGCCACTCAAACTAATTTGCTGGCACTCAATGCGGCGATCGAGGCTACCCGTGCCGGAGAGTATGGGAAAGGCTTTGCGGTGGTTGCAGATGAAGTTCGTTCCCTGGCTTATCAGTCAGCTAGTGCCACCACAGAAATTGAGCGACTCGTCCAAGAAATTCAAAGTGGAACCAACGAAGTCACCCAAGCAATGGAAGTAGGGATTACCCAAGTTGTCCAAGGCTCGAAATTGATCGATGAGACTCGTCATTCCCTGAGTGCGATCGTCGCAGCTACCAACGAAATTGGTGGACTAGTACAAGGAATTAACCAAGCAGTTTCCACTCAAAGTCAGCAATCTCAGATATTGACAGAAGCGATGATGGATGTTTCGGCGATCGCCCGCAAGACTTCACAAAGTGCAATGCACATTTCTGAGTCTTTTGAGGAACTACGGATGACTTCACAACAACTGGAAACCAGCGTTAGCCAGTTCAAAGTTGATTAATCTCGCAAAATGTGTTATGAACCCCGATCCCAGTAATCAAGAGCAGGCTTTTCTTGCGGAAGCGGCAGAGTTATTGCAAACCATTGAGCAGAATCTGATCGGTCTACTTGATGAAAAAACAATAGAAAAAGTTCATGCCTTGATGCGAAGCGCCCATACTATCAAAGGGAGTGCTGCCAGTGTTGGGCAAGAAACTATTCAGACAATTGCCCATCATTTGGAAGATGTATTCCAAGCGTTATATGCTCCAGAACTGGAAATCGATCCAGAATTGGGTGCTTTGCTTCTAGATGCTTATGAGTGCCTGCGAACTCCATTAAGTGCAGCCTTGATGGGCTTATCCTGCAATGAGGCAGAAATACTCGATCGAACTGCTTCCATCTTCGCCCAACTCCAACATAAACTAGGCGACTTTTTTGGTCGTGAGGCTCCGCTTCCCAGTTCGGAAGAACTTGGCTTTGATGTGGTAGAGTCAATCTTTTCCGGGAGCGTACTCCAGGATTTGCAACAGCTGGAAACTGACATCCAAAGCCAAGATCCGCAACAAATTCAAACAACACTCAACTCCCAAGCAGAATTTTTTGTCGAATTAGCAGCATCTTATGGCTTATCTGGATTGGAAGAAATTGCCCAGGCGACCCTAAACGCGCTCAAAGCGTATCCAGACAAAGTACTGCAAATCGCTCAGGTGGCTTTAGAAAATTTTAAAGCAGCTCAAGCAGCAGTACTCGCAGGCGATCGCACTCAAGGGGGAGAAATATCTCCACAATTGCGAGAATGGGCAGGGTTAACTATTCCTGTCCCAGAACCACAAGGGGAGCCAGTTGCGATCGCTGCTCAACCAACACAAACGACTACAACTGAGAATCAGCCATCTCCTCTCCTCAG
This sequence comes from Nostoc sp. DedSLP04, assembly GCF_034530775.1. Classification (NCBI taxonomy): domain Bacteria; kingdom Bacillati; phylum Cyanobacteriota; class Cyanophyceae; order Nostocales; family Nostocaceae; genus Nostoc; species Nostoc sp. DedSLP04. The sequence continues at coordinate 63,121 of NZ_JAVRCL010000049.1, forward strand.
TGCGAACGAAGCGGAATCAATTTGGTCGTTTTTCCCGAAGCGGACTGATAACTCCGTACCGAAAGCGCCAGAGGTACTAGAACCAATTTCTCAGGATTCGGTAGTAGTCCCCTCTGCCATAGATCGGATTTTACAGTCAATCTGGATCGGAGATCCACAGACATCCTGCCGATATTCAGACTCAGATCGGCCAGCCTCTCCACCACCAGCACCAAGCCTCCAAGCTCAGTCATCGGCATCACTTCCCAGTATCCGAGTCGCAATAGAACAGCTCGATCGCCTCAGCCACACGATTGGGGAATTACTAATCAACGAAAACCAACAAAACCTACAATCTAACCACATCCACAAAGCAGCTCAAGATACTCTAGTACAGTTTTTGTACTGCCAACAACAACTTAGTAAAGTTTCTACTTGGTCGGATCGACATCTGCTGCTTCCCGAACGCAAGCAGCGACATATACATGCATCTCTAGGCTCAGTTCTCCCTGCTTCTCCAACTGCCGAAGCACAATCTAAATTTGATACTTTAGAAATGGATACCTATAGCGAGTTGCACATTCTCCTGCAAAATCTGACAGAAGATATGGTGCAATTAGGAGAACGGATTGAGGCTTTTAATACCTTAGTTCAGCAATCTCGCTTCAGTCTTGGAAAGCGCAAACAACTGCTTTCAGGAGCGCAGGAAGATTTGCTGCAAGCCAGAATGGTTCCACTGGGAACGGTGTTGAATCGATTTCCCCGGCTGCTGCAACAGATGGTAGCAACTTATCATAAGCCTGTTGAACTCAAGCTTGGCGGTACGAAGGTACTGGTGGATAAAGCCATTTCTGAGCAGTTGTACGATCCTTTGCTGCACATGATTCGTAATGCCTTCGATCACGGCATTGAACCGATAGAAACCCGCCGTCAGCAGGGTAAACCAGAAACCGGAACAATTACAATTCAAGCTTATCATCAAGGCAACCGCACTACTATTGAGGTACGGGATGATGGTCGAGGCTTAAACTGGGAATCCATTCGTCAGCGAGGTATAGAAAAACACCTGCTGACTCCCGAACAAGCCGCCTACGCCTCCGAAGACCAACTAGCAGAGTTATTATTTGAACCAGGCTTTTCTACCGCTAACCAGATTGGTGAGTTATCTGGGCGTGGTATCGGCTTAGATGTCGTTCGCACTCAATTGCAAGCTTTACAAGGTTCGATTGTAGTGCGATCGCTTTCAGGGCAGGGAACCACCTTTATCCTGCAATTGCCTCTGAGCTTGACAACGGCACGCTTGCTCGTGTGTCAATCTCAAGGTATTACTTATGCCTTGCTGTCTGAAGGAATTAGCCAGGTTTTATTACCGCAGCCAGACCAGATTCAAGTGCAGCAATCTTTACACGGGCAAGGCAGCCAAAAATTCTGGCAGTGGGGAGAAGGGCAAAATCAGCAACTAGTTCCCATCCGCCCGCTTGCCAATTTGCTGGATTACAAATATCCTTTATCCACCCAAGACCACAATTTAACCCTCAGTCCTTTTCCAGTCAAACAACGCAACACCGTAGAACCTCTGCTACTGTTGCAAACAGAGCAGCAATATCTGTGTTTGCAAGTCGATCAGATTTTAGTCGAGCAGGAATTAGTAATTAAATCCCTCGGCAGAGTCCTGACTTTACCTAGTTACATCCAAGGCTACAGCGTGTTGGGAAATGGTAGCCTCACCTTAACCGTTGACCCATTGGAGTTAGTTCGTCAAACCTGGGAGACAGATATAATGCCGACTTCCCCGACATCAATTGCAACTAAACTATTACCCGCGCCTGAGCCTGTTCTGGCTCTAGAGGGTCAACAATCCCAGCTAACGATAACGCAACCGCAGCAACAGCCTATTGAAGTCAATACAGCCGTTGCTCAACCTAACCAACTGACGGTGTTAGTAGTGGAAGATTCAGTTGTACAAAGGCAAAGTTTGGTGCAGACGCTCCAGAAAGCCGATTATCAAGTGTTGCAAGCAGGTGATGGTCGAGAGGCGATCGCGCAAGTGCTGCAACACGGTGATGTCGATCTAGTGATTTGTGACATTGAAATGCCGCGGATGAATGGATTTGAGTTTTTAGAACACCATCGCCAAGACGAGCGTTTATCAGGGATTCCTGTAGTGATGCTGACTACCCGTAGCGGACAAAAGCACCGCCAATTAGCTTTAGCTCTAGGGGCGAAAGCTTACTTGACCAAACCCTATTCCGAACAGAACTTCTTGGCCGCGATCGCCGAACTGGTTCATATCCGAATGGCACGCTTGTAAAGCTGAAAGCTCGTCTGGGCAGGGTGTTGGGGGTAGGGTGTTGGGTGTAGGGAAAAATCAAGAAAAGTAAATATGAGTGGGGATACAAATAAATTTCTGACTTACTACACCCACTCAGCC
>NZ_JAVRCL010000050.1:0-65337 GCF_034530775.1 Nostoc sp. DedSLP04
TAATTTCAGTTATTTACTACTTGCTTATGTCGGAAAGTGACAGAAGAGGGTTATATTAAAAACCTACCCCATATTGGCAGTCCCCTCCCAAAAACCTGGGTTAAAGTCCGGGAAGCTTTGGAGAGTGACGCACGCAATTACATCAGCTTGGATGATTACCTGAAAATCTGCCAACAAAATGGGTTCACCCAAAGAAATGACAAGTTGCAACTAAGTGGCTATCTACACGATTTGGGAGTATGCTTGCACTTCCAGGAAGACGCACTTTTGAACAAGACTGTTATCCTCAAACCCAAGTGGGGAACTGATGCAGTCTACAAAGTGCTGGATAATGAAAAAGTGATTCGCAACCTGGGCAGTTTTACCCGATCTGACTTGGCAAACATCTGGTACGAAGACGAATACACCACGATGCATGATGAACTCTTGCGCCTGATGATCAACTTCAACCTGTGCTACGAAATTCCTAGAAGCCAAGGAAAGTATATTGCTCCACAACTGCTATCTGCAAATCAACTCTCATATAACTGGGATAAAACCAACAACCTGATTCTGCGTTACACCTACGAGTTCATGCCCAAGGGGATCATCAGCCAGTTCATCGTCGCCATCCATGAGTTGATAAATGAACAACAATGTGTTTGGAAAAGCGGTGTTGTTCTTAGCAAAGACCAGACAAAGGCAGAGGTGATTGAATATTACGGCAAGCGAGAGATTAAAATTCGAGTCTCAGGTCGTCACAAAAGAGATTTTATGACCATAGTTACACATGAACTCGATAAAATTCATGATTCGTATAAGCGACTGAAGTACAACAAGTTAATTCCCTGTAATTGTGTCACTTGTAAAGATAGCCAAGAGCCACACTTTTACTCTTTTGAGATATTGCGACAGTTTGTAGCCGATAAGCAACAAGGCATTCAATGTCAAAAAAGCTATCAAATGGTTGATGTCTTGGGCTTAATTGATGATGTGATGGATAGAAGGGAGTTACTGAAAGCAGAACAGCAGAAGAGTGATGATTTTCTGCCTAATCCCTCTGAAACAAGAAGGGAAAATGTCGTTGTAACAATTAATAATGTGATTCAGCCATCAAAGCAAGAGAATAATTTTATGACAGAACCATCTAAATCAGAAGCAAATTCTCAACCAGAAGTGCATAAACCATCCTCGCAAATTTCACCTGCTGAACGTGGAATAGCACTTGCTATGGCTCTGGCGGTCTTAATAGTCTTTATTGTTCTTGTACTCTACCCACGAGCAATGCAAGGTAGCACTCTAGCAATAATTAGATTTTTAGCAGCCACATTTGCTGGGATATCAGGTTATTTATTGACGGGTAGTCTTGGTTTAGAAGCACACATACCTTTGAGTAAAACGAATATTAAAGCTACAGGGGCATTTGCAGCGTTTGTCCTTGTATTACTTCTATTCTTTTATGGAGTCCCAGCATCCGAAAATTCAGATAAACCCAAGCCTATTTCAGATGCGAACACAACCATAACGGCGATCGCTAGTATAAATTAACATAGCGATCGCACTGAAAGATTTACTAATTAAAAGCGATCGCACCACCCCAACATCTTAATGTTCTTCGCCTTTTTCCTGAAAGAGCGAGCGCTAAAACCACATTTTATTGTTGTTGAAGTGCAAACTTTAGCTCTGTCAACTCTAATTCTCCTCCGGTTGTTGTTAATACTAAATTAATGCCTAAAACACTTTTTCCTGTCGTTGTATAGTTAGTTAAAGGTATTTGATTAGTCAAATCAAAATTCATAGCACTTCCATAGATCATTTGATATGGAGTTGGTTTATCGCCAAGTAAAAATGATGTGATAGCTACTCGTGCTGGTGCTTTCTTTACTACACCTTTTACAGCTAAAGGCACGAGCCTAAATTGCTTTTGAGTATTAGAGGTATCAATTCTAACGATACATCTAGCCCTTGGTGATTGTGCATTTACAGTTATAGGAGAGCCAAGTGTAAACTGATTTATTTGCGGATCGAAACTTATATTACATCTCTTATTAACCAAAAAGTTTGGCTGGTTATCTATTGCAACAGCAGTGCTAGATGAATTGGCATTATAACAATAGAAAAAAAACAAGCACATTAACATGAAAAAATTACGTGCATCACTTAATCTCAACATAACTTACTCTCCGTCAACAGAAATTTGTAATCTTAAAGAAGAATACATTCGGTAGATTCAATGAGTGGGGGATTTAGACCCATCACTCATTGAAGACCACCAAACTCCAAATTTGGTGCGGTGTATCACCATCCATGCGCAGAATCGCTAAAAGCCAGGACTAACAACGTTTTAGGTCAAAATAAAGCCTTACATCCCCAGCATTGAGATCGGCTGTATCAACGAAAATAGAACTTCCTGCTGAGGATTGTGCAATCATATTAATACCTAATAGTCCTTGCCCACCACCACTACATAAACCTGTAGCAGCTAGAACAGTAATCTCATCTTGCTCTGCAAATGCCTTACTAGATGTAAACTTGCTAGTTTTAGGGGAAGCTACGGCTTGACCAAGAGCACCACCACTAAAGCTATAAGTTCTGCTTAAGCTGGTACCTTTACTCTTAGTATTAATATCAGTAGTTCCTTGGTACAGTACTTGTACATTTTGGATGATGAAACCACTTGGAATAAAACTTTGAACGCGTAAAATACACTTTTGACGTTGACCATTGAATGCACTAAAGTTATCCAAGACGATCGATAAGCTTCTACCATCATCTCCAGGAAGCTGATCGGCAACACTACATCCACCAGACCCGATTGCATCTCCAAAAGTAATACTAGGCTCATCAGCCAAAGCCTTGGTTGCGATCGCGTTGATTCCAAGAATTGTAGTTAGAGACAGTAATAGACCAAATTGTTTAAAATTCATATTGATTCTACCTATGTTGTTAAAGTTGTTTTTTCATGGAAAATGCAGTCAAAATGCATCTCCCCCAACTATTTAACTAGTGCAGGATAAATCTCTAGAAGGTTTACTTTATTTAGAAACTAAATCGTTTTTAACTGTGGCAAGAATTAACTTAGTGTAGGTATAGCATCACCTACGTAGGACTCACCTGTAATAGCCTAAAGTCTTGAGATTAAAAAATGGCACTTTCTCTGTAAAATCCATGAGAGAACTCTCCTATAGATGCAAAGTAGAATTAAGCTTCAATACCTTCGCTAAGAAAAGAGGCAGTCTAGCTTTTGCCGAAATACCCCAACACAAGAAGGTGTAAACTCTCAAGCTAATTCATGCAATAGTTAAGTGTCTCTATCCTGAATTTACAAAAAGAATATGAGGAACTTGTGAGGGAATACGGTGCTTATTAAAACTTAAATCTTGCCAGTATTCAGATTGGAATTTACTGGAATATCAATAAAAATAATATTAAAAGTACAGAGATGTATATGTCGTTTGTCCTTATATTAGATATCTGATGAAAGAGAATGTGAGGAACTTGTGAGGAAATACTGACAAAACTCGTAAAATTGATCGTCGGTCATAGCGATCGCAGGTTGCAATTGCAAAACCATTGGTATAATTTCTGTGACTACAGGTAAGTTGGTGGTCATAATGGCTTTGTGGCTACTTCACCTGCTTTAACTATAATCTTTTCACAATCTACGGTGAAATGAGGGTTAACTCATGAAGATTGGAATTATTAACCAACAGCAAACTCGGTAAATTGTCGTTTAAAGGGGGAATGAAAAGCCAAAACTATGTCTTTTTTAGGTATACCTCGACTAATAAGGTCATTGGCGATACCTCCTTCAGTACCATCGTGTTGAATCCAAATTTTTTCGTTTTTAATATCTAGATGCAAAACACAGCCATATACACGGCGCTTATTTGACCACCCTGCATGAACAAGTTGATATCGATCGCGTTCTCTATCAAAAATAACTTCTGCTTCTACTTCTTCGTTGCTGGCTTTGATTTCACTGTAAGCTAGCAACAGTTCTTGAATAAGTTGACGGTACTCTTCTACTTTTGCCATTTCACGATCGCCTCCTCTTCTGGCTCGAAAACAATCAGCCGAACTTGGTAACGTTGGATTAATAAGCGTGGCAGTTCTAAGGTAAAAAAAGAACGATAGGTGTCTAAAGGAACTGCTAAATATAAAAGCCTCTCAGGTTGTTCTTCTTCAAGTGCTAATTGATATTTGAGATACTGTCCTAAAGCAGTACTAAATTCAGTTGTAGTAGATGGAGCAACAAAGCTTTTAACTTCAACCGCAATTTTTTCTTGATTTCGTTCAGCTGCTAAAACTTTCTCTGCACCAAGGTCGATGTACATATCCAAACCACCAAAACGGAGGAAAAGCGGGTCATTAGTGATGAGCCAACCCTCTTTCTCTAAAGCGCGTCTTACTGCATCATGGAATATGTCTTTCGCTGCCATAGATTCCTAACATTTGTATTTCTTCCTTACCAAATCTGACTTAAATCCAAAACAAACCCAGCTAGCAAAGGTTCACCATTAAGCGTTTTTGGATTATCTAATTGTTCAACCGCAATATTAGGACGATAAATAAAAACTCGGCGTTGTTTTCTATCAATTAACCAACCAAGTTGAGTGCCATTATCAATATACTCTTGCATCTTGTCTTGCAAAATTCGCAAATTATCAGTTTCAGAACGCAATTCAATTACAAACTCAGGACAAATCGGTGCAAATTTTTTTCGCAGTTCTGGTGGTATCGCTTCCCAGCGATCGCGTTTTATCCACGCTGCATCGGGCGATCGGACTGCACCATTAGGCAAAGTAAACCCACCACTGGAACCAAACCCTAGACCTGTACCATCTTGCTTTGTCCATACCCACAACTGCCCAACTAAGTTAAAATTGCGTTCATCAGTTTCCGAACCAGTTGGGGGCATAATGACTAATTCTCCAGCAGGATTACGTTCGATACGAAAGTCGGGGTTTAACTGACAAAATTCATAAAACTGGTCGTCAGTTAGTGCGATCGCAGGTTGCAATTGCAAGACCATTGGTATAATTTCTATGGCTATAGGTAAGTTAATGGTCATAATTAATATTTTGGGGCTTCACCTGTCTTTAGGATATATCTTGGCAAAATTTTAGGGGTGGTTACAAAACCACCCCTTCAAATTTAGAATTTACTTGCAGACCCCTTAATGGGAAATTAATTTACTCAGAAATATTAATTGAACTTTCAACTTCAGAAGTAGCCAATGTTGGTGCAGAGAAAATACGTGAGTACAGACTTGCTGGTTGTTGATGAGCAACAACTGGTAGAACTTGACGAGCATGGGCGACTAATTCTACTGCTTTCACATCATAAGTCTGCGTTGCTAACTTGGGATAAAACCCGATTCCGATGATTGGCAGTAGCAAACAAGCGGTAATAAATATTTCGCGGGGTTTGACATCAGAGATTACAGCATCCAAGTGCAACTCTTTATTTTGCTCACCGTAGAACACTTGACGCAGCATCGACAGTAAATAAATCGGTGTCAAAATCACGCCAACTGCTGACAGCAGCACGACTACAACTTTGAAGCTGGAACTGTAAACATCACTGCTGGCGATACCCAGAAACACCATCAACTCACCCACAAAACCACTCATTCCGGGTAAAGCAAGAGAAGCCATTGAACCAATGGTAAAGAGAGCAAAGGTTTTGGGCATTACCTTAGCCATACCGCCCATTTTATCCATCATCAAGGTGTGGGTGCGATCGTAAGTCACGCCAGACAGGAAGAACAAGCTAGCAGCAATCAAGCCGTGGGAAACCATCTGTAATACTGCACCGCTGATACCAAGCTCTGTATAAGAGGCAATCCCAATCAGCACAAACCCCATATGGGCAATTGAAGAGTAAGCCAAGCGGCGTTTGAGATTGGTTTGAGCAAAGGCACAGCAAGCACCGTAGACAATGTTAACCACACCTAAAACTGCTAACACTGGGGCAAAAGTCACATGGGCATTGGGCAACATTTCCACATTGAAGCGGATGAGAGCATAACCACCCATTTTTAACAACACACCAGCCAAAATCATTGAACCGGGTGCTGATGCTTCACCGTGGGCATCAGGTAGCCAAGTGTGTAAAGGGAAAATCGGCATTTTCACACCGAAGGCAATTAAGAAACCTGCATAAACCAACAATTCCAAGGTTTTGGGGTATTCTTTCATTCCTAGAGTCGCCATATCGAAAGTGACGGTATCTCCAGAGAATGCCATTGCAAAACCCGCAATCAAGATAAATATTGATGCAGCAGCGGTGTAAAGAATAAATTTGGTAGCGGCATAACGGCGGTTTTGTCCTCCCCAAATGGAAATTAGCAGGTAAACTGGCACTAACTCGATTTCCCACATCAGGAAGAACAACAGCAAATCTTGGGCAACAAATACGCCAAGCTGGGCGCTGTACATCGCTAACATCAAACCATAAAATAATCGCGGCTTGGTGTTAACTTTCCAAGCCGCGAATATTGCGAGGGTATTGATTAAGCCTGTCAGAAGCAGTAAGGGCATCGATAAACCATCAACCCCCACAGCCCAATGCAAACCTAACTGTGGTATCCAAGGATAGTTTTCTATAAGTTGGAGTCTTGAACTCTGGAAGTCGTACTCATACCAAAAGGCATAAATCATCAGTGCAAAGTCGGCGATCGCAACTCCCAGACCATACCACCGCACAGTTTTACCTTCCTTGTCTGGGATTAGGGGGATGGCTAAGGTAGCCACCAAGGGTAAGAGGATTATGGCTGTTAGCCAGGGAAATTCAATAGCATTCATTACTTCTGACAATCAATTTGCCTTATCACTTTTGATTTAATTATATTAAGCAATCAATATTTTTGTAAACATTCTTTAACTCTAGAAGATGAAATTTTTGACAGAGATAAGAACATATACTCATTGAATGTCAAATTTTCAGGAAAAATAAGAATAAATACTTATCGAATTTTGACGATTCCATTCTAAATGTAAACTTTTGCAACGTCAACAAAAAACGGTAGCTAAAGCTACCGTTACAATACAGTTACATTTTTTGGTTCAGCCCAATTGTCAGGACTATTTACTCTACGCTTCTAAGTTGAGTCATAAACCTAACCCTCTGTATTGGGTTAAGTGCAACGCCAATTTAAGGTTTAGCTATGTACTGAGATACTTTAATGTGCTAACTATGAGAGCAAAATACCCTTTTAAAACATCCTCTAACAGCTAAAAAGTCACCACACTACGAATTGATTCACCTTTGTGCATCAATTCAAAAGCATCATTAATTTGCTCAATGGGCATCACATGAGTAATTAAATCATCAATATTTATCTTACCTTCCATATACCAATCAACAATTTTCGGCACATCTGTACGTCCTCTAGCGCCACCAAATGCTGAACCTTTCCAAACGCGCCCAGTTACTAGTTGAAAAGGACGAGTACTGATTTCCTGTCCAGCACCAGCAACACCAATAATCACGCTGACGCCCCAACCTTTGTGGCAGCATTCTAATGCTTGACGCATAATTTTGACATTACCGATACATTCAAAACTATAATCAGCACCGCCTTTTGTTAAATCAACCAGATAGGGAACTAAATCACCTTCTACTTCTTGGGGATTAACAAAGTGTGTCATACCAAATTTTTCCGCTAAGGCACGTTTGTTGGGATTAATATCTACCCCGACAATCATATTTGCCCCTACCATCCGCGCCCCTTGGATGACATTTAAGCCAATACCACCCAAACCAAAAACCACAACATTTGCTCCAGGTTCCACCTTGGCAGTATTGATGACTGCACCAATACCAGTAGTCACACCGCAGCCAATGTAACAAACCTTATCAAAGGGAGCATCTTCCCGAATTTTTGCTAAGGCGATTTCTGGCAGCACCGTATAGTTAGCAAAAGTGGATGTACCCATATAATGATGAATCATCTGCCCATCAATACTAAAGCGACTGGTGCCATCGGGCATCACACCGCGTCCTTGAGTTAGGCGAATGGCTTGACAGAGATTAGTTTTGAAACTCAGACAATATTCGCATTGGCGACATTCGGGAGTGTAGAGGGGAATCACGCGATCGCCTGGTTTGAGACTGGTGACACCAGCGCCTACTTCCACTACCACACCAGCACCTTCATGTCCCAAAATAGCCGGAAACAAACCTTCGGGATCGTCACCAGATAAGGTAAAAGCGTCGGTATGACAAACCCCGCTTGCTTTCACTTCAACTAACACTTCGCCGGCTTTTGGCCCCGATAGTTGAACTGTTTCAATCGTCAACGGCTTACCTGCGCTGTAAGCTACTGCTGCTTTAACTTGCAATGTCAGCGCTCCTGTATAGTTTTGTCATTTGTCATTTGTCATTTGTCATTGGGATTAGGGGAGAGGTGACAGGTGATAGGGAATAATCTGTACCCTTTACCCTGTAACCTATTCTCTTCTTTACTCCCCAGTTTCCTCACACGCATTGAACGCATGATAAACTTTTGTATTACTTCATCGGATTTACTCAGCACGATCGCCGCTATAACGATAAATATTACTTTGTTAAAATATCATTCTCTAGCTAGATTGGTTAAAGGCGGCAACAGCTGTTTTGACAACGATGTAAACTTGATGTCAGCAGCAACCTCCAAATAATTTGTCCACTCCTTAATTAATACATTATTTTGTCACAGCTTATGAACCCTGCCCTAACTCAAATTGGCGCTCAAATGTCAAACCTGACTGGCGTAAGAGCAATCATGAAGGATATTATCGAGACATTACGAGCGGGTGCAGGGCAGCAGTTTATTAATTTGAGTGCTGGTAATCCGTTGATTTTGCCAGAAGTAGAACAATTATGGCGGGATTGTACTGCACAGCTTTTGGCTAGTCCAGAATATGGTGAGGTAGTTTGCCGTTATGGCTCAAGTCAGGGCTATGCACCATTTGTGGAAGCGATCGCCAACGATTTTAACAAACGCTACGGGTTAAAATTAACCGATCGCAATATCCTCATCACCCCCGGTAGTCAAACCCTCTACTTCTACGCTGCCAATACCTTCGGTGGCTACACCCCTAGCGGCGAGTTAAAACAAATCGTTTTACCCCTCAGCCCTGATTACACAGGTTACGGCGGTATCTGCTTAGTTCCAAAAGCCTTAACTGCCTACAAACCAACTCTCGATATTGATGCGGCTGCTCACCGATTTAAATATCGCCCCGACTTCAGCCAACTTACAATTACAGAAAACACAGGTTGTGTTCTCTTCTCTCGCCCCTGTAATCCTACTGGTAACGTCCTCACGGATGATGAGGTGAAAAAGATTGCCGCCCTAGCTGCGCCTTACAATCTACCTGTGTTAATTGACTCAGCTTATGCGCCTCCCTTCCCGGCATTAAACTTTACCGACATGACACCAGTGTTCGGTGATAACATCCTCCACTGCATGAGTTTATCGAAAGCCGGATTACCAGGAGAAAGAATTGGTATAGCTATTGGGGATGAAAAGTGGATTGAAGTGCTGGAGTGTTTCCAAGCAAACATGAGTCTCCATTCTTCACGTTACGGCCAAGCGATCGCAGCTTATGCAATCAATTCTGGTGCTCTAGTGGAAATTTCTCACACTGTCATTCGTCCCTTTTACCAAAATAAATTTACCGTTTTAGAAACCAGCTTAGAACAAGCGATGCCCAAGGATTTACCTTGGTATCTCCATCGCGGTGAAGGAGCAATTTTTGCTTGGTTGTGGTTACAGGATTTACCCATGAGTGATTGGGAATTTTACCAGCTAGTTAAGCAAGTAGGTGTGATTATTGTCCCTGGAAGTACCTTCTTCCCCGGTTTAGAGGAAGAATGGGCGCACAAGCACCAATGTTTCCGCATCAGCCTTACAGGTACAGATGAAGAGATAGCCACTGCTATGCAACGTTTAGCAAAAGTGGCCGAAGAAGCTTATCAGCGTGCGGCTGTGACTGCCTGATTAGAGAAAGTTAGGAGTTAGGAGTTAAGAGTTAGGAGTTAGGAGTTATAAGAATTTTTTCTCCAATGCCCAATGACAAATGACAAATGACAACTGACAAATGACAAATGACAAATTAGATAATTGGTTAGAAATTGGTAAGATTGTTGCCCCTCAAGGATTGTCTGGAGAATTACGGGTTTATCCTGTATCAGACTTTCCCGAAAGATTTGAAGTACCGGGAAAACGTTGGTTGTTGTGTTCAGATGACACAGAACCGCAGCCAATCGAATTATTGACAGGACGTTACATCAGTAACAAAAACTTGTATGTGGTCAAATTAGCTGGCGTGGAAAATTGCGATCAAGCAGAGGCTTTGCGCGGTTGTAAGTTAATGGTGCGAGCAAGCGATCGCCCCCAATTAGGCGAAGATGAATATCATGTCCTCGATTTGATTGGCTTAGAAGTCTTTATGCAAGCATCTGGCGAACTCGTAGGTACGGTGGTAGACATTATCCCTGCCGGCAATGATTTGCTAGAAGTAAAATTACACCCATCTTTTACCACTGACAAAGGACAAATGACAAATGACAAAGGACAAAAGACTGTTTTGATTCCATTTGTAGAAGCGATCGCACCAGTGGTAGACTTGCCATCTGGTCGTATTGAAATTACGCCCCCGCCTGGATTATTGGAGATTAATAATTAGGTTATTCCTCGATCTATGTCTAGCTAATTCTGCTGTACTGGATAGTCATAAAGGCTGAAAAAATTCATCATCGGTTAGATGGCCATCATCTTGAAAATAAGTAAGATTACATACTGGTGAATCCGTCAAAATCCTTTTGTAATGGAGTGTCGAAATGACATTAGCCAGTCCTCCACAAACAAAGCCTTTAACAGATGAAGAATTACATAAGATAAACGCCTACTGGCGTGCAGCGAACTATCTTTCGGTTGGGCAAATATATCTACTGGACAATCCGCTACTGAGAGAACCTTTAAAGCTGGAACACGTTAAACCCAGGCTCTTGGGTCACTGGGGAACAACGCCAGGGTTGAACTTTATCTATGCTCACCTGAATCGGGTCATCAAAAAATATGACCTCAACACAATATATATTGCTGGCCCCGGTCATGGAGGGCCTGGACTAGTAGCCAACACCTACCTAGAAGGCACTTACACCAAGTATTATCACAACATCTCCCAGGATGCTGAAGGAATCCAGAAACTCTTCAAACAATTCTCTTTCCCTGGTGGTATTCCCAGCCACGTTGCACCGGAAACTCCTGGTTCGATCCACGAAGGCGGGGAATTAGGTTATGCCCTCGTCCACGCTTATGGTGCTGCCTTTGATAACCCTGATTTAATTGTTGCTGCTGTTGTCGGTGATGGCGAAGCCGAAACAGGTGCTTTAGCAACTAGCTGGCATTCCAACAAGTTTCTCAACCCCGTGCATGATGGGGCTGTACTGCCGATCCTGCACTTGAATGGATATAAAATTGCTAACCCAACAGTACTGGCACGGATTAGCCGTGAGGAATTAGAAAGCTTGTTTGTCGGCTACGGTTACAAGCCCTACTTTGTCGAAGGTGACGATCCCGCAGATGTCCACCAGCAAATGGCGGCGACTCTAGATATAGCGATCGCCGAAATTCAAAGCATTCAAAGAGAAGCCCGCGTACATGGTTACACTGAACGTCCTCAGTGGCCGATGATTGTCATGAAAACCCCCAAAGGTTGGACAGGGCCAAAGGAAGTAGATGGTAAAAAAACAGAAGGTTCTTGGCGATCGCACCAAGTCCCCTTTGGCAACATCGCCAAACAGCCAGAACATCTGAAACTCCTAGAAGATTGGATGAAGAGTTACAAACCAGAAGAACTCTTCGACGCTAACGGCACACTAATTCCCGAACTAGCAGAACTGGCTCCCAAGGGGCATCGACGCATGGGTGACAATCCCCACGCTAACGGCGGTCTTTTGCTGTGTGACTTGAAAATGCCCGACTTTCGAGACTATGCCGTAGATGTCTCTGAACCAGGAAAGGCGATCGCTGAAGCTACCCAAGTTGCAGGAATTTTCCTCCGGGATATCATGCAACTTAACCAAGAAAGCCGCAACTTCCGCATCGTCGGCCCCGACGAAACGGTATCGAATCGTTTAGGCGCTGTGCTAGAAGTTACAGACCGGGATTGGGCAGCCCAGATCCTCCCCGAAGATGACCACCTTTCCCCCGATGGTCGGGTGATGGAAATTCTCAGCGAAACTAATTGTCAAGGATGGTTAGAAGGCTACCTCCTCACAGGACGCCACGGGTTTTTCTCTTGCTACGAGGCATTTATCCACATCATTGACTCGATGTTCAATCAGCACGCCAAATGGTTGAAAACGACTAGACATATTCCCTGGCGTAGACCGATTGCTTCCCTCAATTACCTACTCACCTCTCACGTTTGGCGACAAGACCATAACGGTTTCTCCCACCAAGACCCCGGTTTTATTGACCATGTAATCAACAAAAAAGCAGAGATCGTTCGGGTGTATTTGCCCCCCGATGCCAACACTTTGCTATCAGTAACCGATCACTGCCTGAGAAGCCGTAACTATGTCAACGTTATCGTTGCTGGAAAGCAACCAGCATTGCAATACCTAAATATGGATGCTGCTATCAAGCACTGCACCAAAGGCATCGGTATTTGGGAATGGGCAAGCAACGACCAAGACGGCGATCCAGATGTAGTAATGGCTTGTGCTGGGGATATTCCCACCTTAGAAACCTTGGCGGCTGTGGATATTCTGCGCCAGCACTTCCCAGATTTAAAAGTGCGGGTGGTGAACGTAGTCGATTTAATGACACTACAGCCAAAAAGCGAACATCCCCACGGTTTGAGCGCAAAAGACTTTGACACGATTTTCACCACAGATAAACACATTATCTTTGCCTTTCATGGCTATCCCTGGTTGATTCATCGCTTAACCTATCGTCATACTAACCACGAGCAGATGCATGTGCGGGGCTACAAGGAAGAGGGAACTACCACCACCCCCTTTGATATGGTTGTTCTTAACGAACTCGATCGCTTCCATTTAGTGATGGACGTAATTGAGCGCGTACCAAAATTGGGATATAGGGCAGCTTATGTCAAGCAACATTTGCAAGACAAATTGATCGAACACAAGCAATATATTCAGAAGTACGGCGACGATATGCCGGAAATTCGCGATTGGAAGTGGCCCTATTAATCGGAGGACTTACGCAAACAATAACCGAAACCCTTATTTTCAGGTAGGGGCAATTCATGAATTACCCCTATAATGTGCAGTTTTGCGTAAGTTCTAAATAGGAAATAAGTAGACCTCTTGCAAAAATCCTTGAATCACCTCTCCCCTTGTGAAGCGACAAGCCTTTCTTTAACGTGAGTTCGACGAGTGCTATTTTGACCTCTCCCCCAGCCCCTCTCCTACCAGGAGAGGGGAGCAAAAACTTTTCTTTTCTCGTTCTCCTCGCTCTCCTTACCCAGACGCTACGCGTTCGCCTTTTAGGAAAGGGAGGCTGTCCGGGAAAGGTCTGTCGAACTCACGTTATATTAAATTCAAACAGTCGTTTATTGAATTCGGGCGATCGTTTATTGAATTCGGGCGGTCGTTGATTGAATTCGGGCAGTCGTTTATTGAATTCGGGCAGTCGTTTATTGAATTTGGGCAGTCGTTTATTGAATTCGGGCAGTCGTTTATTGAATTCGGGCG
The DNA here is from genome assembly GCF_034530775.1 of Nostoc sp. DedSLP04. Taxonomy (NCBI): domain Bacteria; kingdom Bacillati; phylum Cyanobacteriota; class Cyanophyceae; order Nostocales; family Nostocaceae; genus Nostoc; species Nostoc sp. DedSLP04. Next base: position 13,699 of record NZ_JAVRCL010000050.1, read on the forward strand.
GTTGTTTATTGAATTCGGGCAGTCGTTTATTGAATTCGGGCAGTCGTTATTGAATTGTTCCTCATCTGGTGATTTAGCTAATTTCACTTTCACCATGCCAATCTGCTCGACTCAGACAATAAACAAAGCACTCATCGTCACCAAACCGTCGATACTCGATAAATTTGAAGCCAAAGCGTTCATAGAAGCGGTGAGCGCGGGTATTACTGGCTAGCGGATCGACAAGTATAGCCGTCACTTGCGGATCGGCAAAACATCGAGCAAGTGCAAGCCGCATCATTTGTGTTCCATAGCCTTTACCCAAATCAGTTTCTTCCCCAATCCAGATATCAATGGCACGAAGATTCGCCGTAACATCACCCCAGTAATGGCTATCCTCATGTGCTGGATCGATAATCTGAATAAATCCAATGGGACGACCATCAATTTCAGCAATCAATTGCTCTCTCCATTCGGGAGTGCGTTCAAGTTGTACTTCCCAGCCCCAGTCATCGTTAGGATCGGAGTTAATCACATGAGGTTGCTCATCCCAGTGGCGCAATAAATCCAAATCAGCAAAGCTAGCAGGGCGGAGGTTTATCCTTATCCCAGGTGGCGGGGCATAGTTCATACTGTTTCTCCTATGTTTTCGGCGATTCACTAGACCAGTTGAATCACGACACCGTTGGGGTCTGTGACTTGAAAGAACCTTTCACCCCAAGGTTCACTCTCGATCTCCGTTGTAATTTTCACATCTTACTGATTGAATTCGCGCGTCAAAAATCTCAAAGTAATTTTGCTCATATTGTTCTAGAGGATGTAGAAACCTCTAGTTCAGGCGTTCGCGGAGCGTCTCGTAGAGAAGCCAATTAAAAGTAGTTCATTTAGTCGAATACTAGTGAAACCCAAAAGCATTTACATAATTTTTTAACTTTGTAATGAAAAGTACTTAAACTTACTTAATGCATCAACTGCTACCTACTTTTATGGTTAGCGCTAGGATAGCTATGTATTTTATGAAAGTATAAATATGGCTCAAACTTTTTACGTAAATTCAGTAACAGGCAGTGATGCCAACCCAGGTAGCCAACAAGCCCCTTTCAAAACTATTACTAAAGCCCTTAAGGTAGCTACTGTTGATACCAAGATTCAACTAGCAAATGGTAATTACAATGCTGCTAGCGGTGAAGTCTTTCCGTTAACGGTTCCATCTGGTGTGACAGTGGTGGGTAATGAAACCAATAAAGGCAATGGTATTTTGATTGAAGGAAGTGGTACTTACCTAAGCCGTACTTTTGCTGGTCAGAATGTCACTTTTGTACTGCTGGATAAAGCTGAACTCCGAGGAGTGACTGTAACAAATTTGGCTAGTCGTGGTAGTGGTGTTTGGATTGAATCAACTGCCCCTACTGTTGCTAATAGCACCTTCATCAACAATAAGCGGGAGGGAGTATTTGCTACAGGCGATGCTAACCCAGTGATTCTAGGTAATGTGTTCAGTGAGAATGCAGCTAATGGAATTGCGATCGCTAAAAATTCTAAAGGTCAAATCGAAAATAACACCTACTCTAAAACAGGTTTTGGCATTGCCATTAGCGATACTGCATCACCCATCCTTCGAGATAACAGAATTTATGAAAACCGTTCTGGGATTGTCATCTCTGGTAGCGCTCGTCCCGTATTACGTAATAATGTCTGTGAAAATAACACTGATGATGGGATCACAGTAATTGGAACTGCTCTACCGGATATCGGCAGTAACAATAATCCAGGGGGCAATACTCTACGCAATAACGGTAAATTTGATTTGCAAAATGTCAGTTCCAACAAGCTGATTTCTCTAGGAAATAAAATAGATGCGTCTAAAGTTACCGGAAACATAGAGTTTGCAGATAGTTCAGTTCCAACCCCGACACCAACCCCGACACCAACGCCAACTCCAACACCAACTCCAACTCCAACACCAACGCCAACTCCAACTCCAACACCAACGCCAACTCCAACGCCAACTCCAACACCAACGCCAACTCCAACACCAACTCCAACTCCAACACCAACTCCAACTCCAACTCCAACACCTACTATTGAATTAACCGATATTGCGAATCATTGGGCAGGTGGGTTTATTAGGGAATTAGTCAAATTGGGGATAGTTAATGGTTTTCCCGATCGCACATTTAAACCCGATGCGACAATGACACGGGCACAATTCGCGGCAATACTAGTAAAAGCTTTCAACCCATCGCCAAACCGTGCGGCGATCAAATTCAAAGATGTACCAGCAGACTTCTGGGCATCCAAGGTAATTCAGCAGGCATATCAGGGTTTATTTCTCTCTGGTTTTCCCGACAATACCTTTAGTCCCAACAAAAATATCCAGCGCGTGCAAGTGATTGTCTCTCTGGTGAATGGATTGGGGTTATCTAGTGATGGTACGGCAACTATCAAAGTTTTCGATGACCAAGCCAAGATTCCTGAATATGCCAAGGATGAAGTAGTAAAAGCTATAGACAAGAAAATTATCGTCAATTACCCAAACCTGAAACAACTCAATCCTACCCGCGATGCTACACGCGGTGAGGTAGCGGCGATAGTGTATCAAGCTTTGGTAGATGCTGGGCGTGTAGCAGCGATCGATTCGTCTTATATAGTGACTGCTTGAGGGGGCAGGGGGCAGGGGGCAGGGGGCAGGGGAGACAAGGGGACAAGGGGACAAGGGGGAATTATTGAACAACTCTCTCCCTTGTCTCCCCCCTCTCTTCTTCGTCTACTTTGTCTCTTCTCCATGCCCTCTGCATACCTCTGCCTCTGGAGCATCCTTATGCTACCTACCCTTCAGTTTAACAAGCGTGCTATTCAAGTCACGGGTGTTAGTGAAAAGTTAAAGGCGAACGCTGGGAAAACAAACGTTCGCTTAACTCTACTTGCCGAACATAGTGGTTAGTTGCTTGTTACTAGCATACTATAGACTGTGAATTTGAAAGCATTTGATAAAGATTTTGGTGCTAATGCCGATGAATTCGATCTAGTTGCTTCGCCCTCTAATACGCCCCCAGTGGCCCCACTTTCTTGGAAACCTAAATTAAATCAGGCTTTCTTGATTTTGAATTTTGAATTGGTATTATTACCATGTTCCAGTAATAGAATTGAGAGCGAAGGCTTGATAAAGTCTTCAACTATCAAAAGATAGATGCTTTAGTAGCAGATTTTACCTGTAAAAAAAACAAAAGTCTGTATTCAAAGTAAGCTTGTAGCATATAAAACGCTTGTAAGATTTTTATGACTTCCCGGATTCGCTTTTTAATGTGCCCTCCTGACCACTATGACGTGGACTATGTGATTAATCCTTGGATGGAAGGGAATATCCACAAGTCATCGCGCGATCGCGCCGTGGAACAGTGGCAGGGACTACATCAAATCCTCAAACAACACGCCATTGTCGATTTAGTACCACCTGAAAAAGGCTGGCCTGATTTGGTTTTTACCGCCAATGCTGGCTTGGTTTTGGGCGATAATGTCGTCCTCAGTCGCTTTTTGCACAAAGAGCGTCAGGGAGAGGAGCCTTTCTTCAAACAATGGTTTGAGGCAAATGGTTATACAGTCAATGAACTTCCCAAAGATTTGCCCTTTGAGGGAGCAGGAGACGCACTGCTAGATCGGGAAGGACGCTGGTTATGGGCGGGATACGGTTTCCGCTCGGAATTAGATTCTCACCCTTATCTAGCTAAATGGCTGGATATTGAGGTGCTATCCCTACGATTAATAGACGAACGTTTCTATCACTTAGATACCTGTTTTTGTCCTCTAGCAAATGGCTATTTGCTATACTATCCCGGCGCTTTTGATTCTTACTCCAACCGCTTAATTGAAATGCGAGTTGCACCAGAAAAGCGCATCGCAATTGAAGAAGCTGATGCAGTCAACTTCGCTTGTAATGCGGTGAATGTGGATAGCATCGTCATCATGAACAAGACGAGTGATGCTTTGAAAACTCGCCTTCAGGATGCAGGTTTCCAAGTGCTGGAAACGCCACTTACGGAATTTCTCAAAGCCGGTGGTGCGGCTAAATGCTTAACTTTACGGGTGACTGAACCAGTTAGAGATGAAATTCATGCCAATGTCTCGGTAGAAAGCCGCGTCATTCGCATGGAAGGACATTTGTTAGATGCTGGCTTAATTAACCGCGCTTTGGATTTGATTATAGATGCCGGGGGAAGTTTCAAAGTCCTGAATTTCAACTTGGGAGAACAACGCCAAAGTACTTCAGCCGCCGAGGTGAGAGTATCAGCACCATCCCATGAGGTGATGGAAGAAATCATTTCCCGATTGATTGATTTGGGTGCTGTAGATTTACCCCATGATGAGCGAGATGCCAAACTAGAACCAGTAATTCAAGATGGCGTTGCGCCTGATGATTTTTACGTCAGTACAATTTATCCCACCGAAGTGCGAATTAATGGTCAGTGGGTGAAGGTGGAAAATCAACGGATGGATGGTGCGATCGCAATTACCCAAACTCCCACTGGCTTCGTTGCTCGGTGTAAAATACTACGCGATTTAAAAGTTGGTGAACAAGTAATTGTAGACGTTTTAGGTATCCGCACCATCCGCAAAACTGAATCGCGGGAACTCCGCAGCACCCAAGAATTCAGCTTTATGTCGGCGGGGGTTTCCAGCGAACGACGCGTGGAATTAGTCGTTGAACAAGTAGCTTGGGAATTACGGAAAATTCGGGATGCTGGTGGTAAAGTAGTTGTCACGGCTGGGCCTGTGGTGATTCACACAGGTGGCGGCGAACACTTGGCACAACTGGTTCGAGAAGGATATGTACAGGCGTTGCTGGGTGGTAATGCGATCGCAGTTCACGACATCGAGCAAAATATCATGGGCACTTCCTTGGGTGTAGATATGAAGCGGGGTATCGCCGTGCATGGTGGACACCGCCATCACCTGAAGGTAATTAATAGTATCCGCCGTTATGGCAGCATTCCGAAAGCTGTGGAGGCGGGAGCAATTAAAAGTGGCGTGATGTATGAATGTGTCCACAATAATATACCTTTTGTGCTTGCGGGTTCGATTCGGGATGACGGCCCTTTACCTGATACCCAAATGGATTTGATTCAAGCACAGGAGCAATATGCCAAACTCCTAGAAGGTGCAGAGATGATTTTGATGCTGTCATCGATGCTGCACTCCATTGGGGTGGGAAATATGACCCCGGCTGGTGTGAAAATGGTATGTGTAGATATTAATCCAGCTGTGGTGACAAAGTTAAGCGATCGCGGTTCTGTAGAATCGGTGGGTGTAGTTACAGATGTGGGATTATTCCTCAGTCTGTTGATTCAGCAGTTGGATAAGTTGACAAGTCCTTATGTAAATAAGGTACGTTAAGAAACGAACTGCTCCAGATACCACACAGAAGTAGATGACTAGGGTAGCATTTACTACCCTAGTATTTTTTATTTTCTAAGTATAAAAGAGTGGGTTGGGTTGAGTCAGTTTCAAGTAAACATTTTTCATAGAAATTATTAAAAATTCGTAGAGCAAAATACTTTGTCTGTAAACAATTACGCTACTATAGATAAAATATTTCAATAAAGAAGAATTCAGGAGTCAGGAGTCAAAATCCAAAATAAATTCTGCGCGACTGACAGGTAAATATTGGTTTAATAGCTTGCCCTTTTGGGCGAAACGTTTAAACACTCTTCCTGATTAAAACTCCATCCAATTTTGGGTAGAGCATTCTCAATTATGAATTTTTTTATACAAAAGTTCTTTAAAGGTGAGTACAGTATGCTTTCACCTAATTTCTGCATCAGGATTCCAAAAGAACTGCATGAGTGTCTTATAGTTGCTCTCAAACAAAATTGTACTAGTAAAACCTAGGTAATAATTGATGCTTAATTTGATTATTTGAGTTGTTTTAATGATGTGACATCAAATCGGTAGGTGGTTGATTTACAAAAGAAAGTAGCAGTTTTAAAAACTGTAGTAAACGATGGATATCTCGTATGAGTAAACTTAAAAACTTTGGAATAAAGCTATGAACCAACAGCCTGATAAAACCGATCAAAATAAAGTCACTCAAAGCGCTAATAATGCTGCTGGAAATGTAACACAAGTAGCGAGAGATTATCAGAATACGAACTATATTTTTATTTCATTTTTGTTATTTGGTATTCTTGCTCTAGGAGGATTAGCTTGGGCATTTACTGTTGGGGTAAACAATAACGGACAGAATCCTCAAACTGGTCAGCAGCAACAATCCTCTCCCTAAAACTGAATCCTGTTAAGGATATCGGCTCTACAGAGCCTCCTATACTAATTCAAACCCAATTAGAGTGAAAACCTTACAAAGCAAGGTTTATCAATAATTATTATGTTGTTATTTTAATTGAAATAACAACATAATAATGCTTTCAATAATTTGGAATCCAATTTGGCATAAAGGAATCGGTATATCTCACTTCAAGTAAATCAAGAATGAGTTCTTTTAAATATCAATAATTACTTCGTCTGCCTAAATAGTTTTTGCAAGAATATTTTTATTTTTAAAGTGTGAATTATCCCTTATTTTTTATTTGTAAAGTAGATTCGCAAAAATCAGATACTCTCAATTATGTCACAAAAAAAACTTACACAAAGAAATAGTACTAAACAAAAAGCACATTCTAATAAAAATCTTTTGCAGATAGGTCGTGACTTTATCCTTAATATTAACGGTGGTGTTATTGTTGTGTTAGTCACTCTTACTGTTTTATTCGGGATAGTAATTTTACCACAAGTTTCATCTTATTATATTGATTCATATCAATGTAATGAAAAGTTAGCAAATCCGAAGAAAGAACCAAAACAAGCAGAGCGGGTTTGGAACTCTTGTGAAGAAGTGCTTAAAAAGGAACCAAATAATACTAATATACTAAAGCGTGCTGGTAGAGCATCGCTAGTAAGATGGAATCCTCGTTGGGAATCAGATCAAAAAGATCGCGTTGTTTACACCACAGAGACTAATTTTCGCAATGCTTATATTCAGAATACAGTAGATGCACAAGCTGCGTTTTACAAAGATTTTATCTTAGATTTCAAAGATGTGTTAAGTGAAAATCCAAACTGTGACCTCACACAAAAACGATATAGTAGGGCATTAGAGTTATATAGCGAAGACAACAAGACTCTTGAGGAAGAAGACTATCAGATTGTATTTGAACTCAGCCATTTTTTAATAAATAGAGATAAAAAATATGAGACAGCCATTATACTTCTTGAAAAAATTCCTAACACCGATCCAGAATTTTACAAAGATGTTTTATTAACGAAGGCAATTGCAAAATTATCTCAACATAATTTGAGCGATGCTAAAGAGCTTTTTAGAAATGCTTTAAATATAGATAAAGCAATAAGTAAAAAAGAATCGTATAAGATTAAATATCATCTAGCATCCATTTATGCTAATCGTGCAATAATGAAAGATTCTACAGAAAGAAATAATCATCTTACAGAAGCAATCAAATTATATGATCAAATAACAAGTGATAAGATTGCTTCAAACTTTTATTATGCTTGGAGGAATAAAAGTTTTGTACTTTACTTAAATGGTGATTATAAAAATGCTGTATCAGCATTTGAGAGAGCGCTTGATTTTAAAGCTGCTCAACTCAAGGAGCTTGATCTCAAAAATCGAGAATTTCTAATAACATATAGAGACAAAGCGAAAAAATACTCTGAAAATAATCAATTTACCAATGAAGACGATAGTATACAGCTTGAAGAATATCTTCAGAAAAAAAGAATTTTTGATAGTTCCTTTATTACTCATGAAAGCAATAAAGATCCATTTTTTAATGTTGAACATGATAAGTTTTATCAATGCCGAAGCTAGTCAACCAATAGGAGAATATCATTTTAAAATATGTCATACTTGCATATTATAATCATTTCAATTTTGACTACTGTTTTAATATTTATTAATAGCTGTAGTTCTGATTCTATTAGTAGCGCTCCACAAAAGCTGCAAGAAACTCCAGTAAAGCAAGAGCAGCCAGATGTTTCGTATATGAAGGCATTAGGCTTAATGCGAGGACATTTAAAAGTAGGAAAAGAGTTACTTGATCAAGGAACACCTGACCAAGCAGAATCACACTTAGGGCATCCGATAAACGAACTTTATCACGAAGTGGAAGAACCACTTAAGTCATATGGTGCATTACAATTTAAGGAAAGTTTGGAAAAGCTTTACGATATAGCAAAATATCAACCTGCATCTGGAGATGTGGAAATTTATTATAGTAAATCTATTGAAGCAATTAAAGAAGCATTGCAAAAATTACCAAAAGGAAAGCTTCAGTCTCCTGAATTTGTATTACAAGTAATTAACGAAATGTTAAAGGTGCTAGAAGTAGAATATAAATCTGGGATTGTAAAAGGTAAGATTTCTGAACGTATCGAATATCAGGATTCAAGAGGTTTTATTATCTGTGCTTCAGAATTTTACAGTAATATTGCTTCTCAAGTAAATCAGAAAAGTTTAATTATTAACAATGCCATAAATGATAATTTAAATAAAATAAAAGATGTATTTCCTTCTGTTAATCCTCCTGATGCTCCTTTAAAAACTCCTAAAGAAGTATCAGAGTTCGTCAGAATTATTTGGGAGAATAGTCAAAAATATAGTTGAAGATGAATTTTGTGCTACATATCGAAGTCTTTGAGTATAATATTGCTTTTCACGCAAAGAGGAGCTAATACTTTGATTTAAGCAATCGCGTTCTCAACTCAAAATAATATGTTTTCTGGGAAAATTCCAGTTCTCATAATGGATGAAGTTTAGCAACTTTTTTCAACTAAATACTTAGCTTAATTAAAATCCTAAAGCTCGCGCACTCTGATAGAAAATAAAACTTGTTATCCAAGCTAAACCCACTGACCATACTACTGTTATCCAAGCAAATTTAGCACTCTTAGATTCAGTTTTAATTACTGTAATAGTTGATATACAAGGGACATAAAGCAGGGTAAACAGCATAAAGCTGTAAGCCTGAACCCAGTCTATCTGTTGGGAAATAGCCTTCGCCAACCCAGCATCATTTTGCGTACTGTAAATTACCGCCAAACCCCCTAAAACAATTTCTTTTGCAACAAAGCCAAAAATCAGAGCCACTGCTAATTGTGGATTAATACCCAATGGTTGTAATATTGGTTGTGTAAATTGACCAATCATGCCAGAAATAGTCTGAGGACTTGCAGGTAGCACATTGGTAGGGAAGTTATTGCAAAACCAAATCACCACCACACCAAAGATAATAAATCGGCGCGACCAAACCATGAAGTGCATAACTTCCCGCCAAGCTCGCATAATCATGTGCTTGAACGTGGGGAAGCGGTAAGGCGGTAGTTCTAATAAAAATGGTTCTTGATTTGGATATTTATTTTGAAACAAAATTGCGGTTAAAATTGCAGCTGTAAAGCTAAATATATACAAACTAAATAAGACTTTAGTCGCTTGTTGGGGAGTAAATATCGCAGTCGTCATAAAGATAAACACATTCAATCGTGCTGAACATAGGGAAAAAGGAATCACCAGCATTGACAACAGTCGCAAAGCTGGAGAACGCATCACTCGTAACCCCATAATTGCTGGCACGTTACAGCCAAATCCCATCAGCGACATTACAAACGACCGACCATCCAAACCTAGTCTCTCCATCAACGCATCCATCAGATATGCAGAACGCGATAGGTAGCCGCTATCTTCTAATATCGCCATACAGATGAAGAACAAGAAAATCATCGGGAGAAATGTCGCTACTGTTCCTATCCCTTCGTAGATACCATTTATAAGGAAATCATGGAAAAATTTTCCCCATACTCCCTGGTAGGAAAAACCTGCTAACACAGGCTCTAAAGCATTATCCTTAAACCAAGTCAGAGCATTACCCAAATAATCCTGTAATGGTGTTCCCAGCATATAGATAAACTGGAAGATCAAATACATTGCCCCAAAAAATATCGGCAACCCCAATACTGGATGCAAGAGAATTTTATCTAAGCGAGACGTTAAGTTTTTTTTGACTTCTGTCGAAGTGTGAACTGCATTTTGCAACAGGGTTTCCATCTCTAATGCTATCTGTTGTTCTGGTGCAAAATTATCTTCCACCTTACCCACAGAAAATGGCTCGTTCCCCTTAGCTAATTCTTCCTGAATTGTTTTATATGCTTGACTGTAACCTTGTCCATACTTCGCACTAATAGGCACTACTGGCATTCCCAGATGCTCGGATGCTTTATCGTGGTCGATACTTACCCCAAACTTCGGTGCTTCATCTGCCATGTTCAGCAGTAGTACAGCTGATAATTGCAAATGTTTCACTTGTAAAGCTAGGCTAATTTGGCGATCGATTTGCGTTGCATTAAGAATTATTATTACCAAATGTATTGGGGTAATTTCAAAAAATCGGCGCACCACTGCCTCATCTTCTGAAAAACCGCGTAAATCGTAAATCCCTGGCAAGTCTACAACCTGTACCTCTTGATCATCAATTTTGATTTTTGCCATCATTAGGTCAACTGTAATACCAGGCCAGTTACCGACACTCGCATTAGCGCCTGTAAAGCGGTTAAAAAAGGTGGATTTACCTGTGTTAGGCATTCCCAAAACCGCAATTTGTTTGATTCCGGCAGTTGTGTTCTTGTCAGATGGGTTAGAACTGTTACAATGGGTCATTTTGGTGTCTTGCAAGTATCTTTTGTTAACTGAATTGCTTTAGCATCCCGACGACGCACCATAACTTCTGTTGTCCCAACGCGGATATGTAATGGGCCGTTCAACCAAGCTTTCCGAAGAATTAGCACTTGCCTGCCAGTGCGAAAGCCCAGTGATAGCAAGCGTTGTTGTAAGCCAGTCTCTCCTGAAAGCCCACAGATGATCGCAGTTTCCCCAGATTTTAAAGAGGTGAGTTCTATTATGTGCATATTTACTTAATTAATTTTGATAGGTAGGTTGAGGATAAAAATGTTTGAGTTGTGATATCTGGAATCATAAAATGCTATGAGGCAAAAATCTGTGATGTAGCGATCTCAAATTGTCAATATATTGGTAACGATAGTGATGATAATTGGCAATAATTTCCTTGCAGTATATTCAAAAGCACGCAAAGATAAAACAAAAAAGGATATTTTATGCAAAGAATTGTTCCCTCTATGCAATTACAACCTTCCAAAAATCTCAATTGGGTCAGTTTGATTGCTGACATTATGCTAGTGGGGATGGTTTTTGGCCCGCCGATTGCTCCCTTTTTGGCTGCGTCTGGAGTGTCTTTGCTTCCTGGAATTGCGGACATCATTTATTTCATGGGTAATCATGTCTGTCCGCAACCAGAGATGGGGTTAGATTTAGCACCACCGTTTATTATGGCTGTGTGTATGCGCTGCTACGGCACTGTCACGGGTTTGCTAATTACTCGTCTGCTATACGGCGTAACTGGTGGTAAGGGATTTTACTGGTTAAGTCAGTATGGCGGGAGTGGTGTGGCGATCGCAAGTGTGCTAATGATGGCTTATCCTTTGGAATTAGCAGCACAGGTTTTTGGCTTGTGGAGTTTTAATAACTATCTGGTTACGTCTTTTGGGTTGATTACGGGTTTGGCGTGGGGATTGTTTACTATGCCTATTTTGCATAGGTGGCATGGTGCTAAAACTAGCTTGACCAAATTGTAAGTTTTATCGCACAACTTAATTGAACTCTGGTCTCATTTTAATGCGATGTCTACGACGGGCTATGCCTACGCATCATTAGACCAAGAGCCTTAGTCAAAGTCACTAATTAGCGATCGCTAGTACTGTAAATACTAGCGATCGCCATATTTCTTATTGCTGTAGTCTTACACTGGTTGTACCTACCTCCACCTTCTGCGCTCCTTCAACGATTTGGTAAAGTTTGTGTTCAAATTTCTGCATACACGCTGACCAATCAAATTCGAGTATAGAGGGGCGAGCGTGTCTAGTCATATCTGCTTTCAAACCGGGATTTTCCAAAATCGCAATTACCTTTTGGGCGAAGTCTGTAGGGTTGTTAGGTTGGGCGAGGAAGCCGTTACGACCAGGAAATACTTGTTCTGAAGTTGAAGGTGCAACAACAGCAACCAGAGGAGTTCCAGAGGCTAATGCTTCGTTATTTGTCGTGCAGAAGTTCTCGGTGACAGAGGGGTTGACAAAAACATCTGCTCTAGCAAACCAACCTAGAAGTTCTGTACCGTGAGACTCACCCCATACAGTAATACCCGATCCAAACTTTTTAGCACGCTCGCGGATCTCTTCATCTAGCGGGCCACTACCAACAATTACCAGATGGACATCAGGAATTTTCGCAGCTATGACTGGAAAGATATCAAGCAATTGGTTGACATTCTTTTCGGGTGTAATGCGTCCAACAAACAACAAAGTTGGTCGGTTATCGTTAGGAATTGGGTCGTAACAAATGTTTCGCGGGTGAAATTTTTCGCAATCGATACCTTGATAAGCGACGTATTCAGCGCGTTGGCATTTCAGTTCTTCGTATTTAGTCAATTGTTCTTTAGAAGAGAAGTAATTGAAGTCATAAGACTCACTAAACTGCTTAACTAAAACGGGAACGATGGGACGAACCAAATTGAAAAATCGGTCTCCAAAGTAATATTTGATATACGCAACAATATCTGTATGGAAAAGTGATATTATTGGCGTGCCTGTTCGTTTTGCGTATTGAGTGCCGATTGGGCGACCATAACCTTGTAAGAAAAATGAGTATAAACCTCTCATTTGGGCTGCTTCTTCAACCACGATAATATCGGGTTTGAATTTCTCTAGCAACTTGGTATCGCTCCAATGTCGATAGTTCAACGGTTGAGGAAGAGACTTATAGAATAGCAGCGGTTCTGTAGGGAATGCGTAAGCAGAAAAATTGGGGAAAGATTGAATTTCTTCTAAACCTAGCATGGGGCGATCGCCAACATTTTTGGGGTAGCGATCGTTGATTTGCGGATGGATTAGAAAAACCTCATGTCCCTGCTCTAGCAACCAACGAACTCGTTGGTGTACTGCAACGGAAACACCAGTCAAAAAAGGAGCATACAACCCTGTAAACAGTGCAATGCGAAGTTTTTGCTTAGTCATAATAAAAGGGAATATTTCAGAAAATTGCTGGTTTTTAACTTAGGATTTACGCAGCAAATGTTTCATGAACATCCTGATTATTTGGCTCAGAAATTCCCACTAATACAACTAGACTAAGGATTTACGCATTGTTAAATAGCTGAAATTTTAGATTTTGAAGTAGATGTTTATAGTGCTTCTAGTTTGTGTGCAATAGAGTCCGATCTCTCTCTTTTTAGAAGAGATGCTTTGAGGCGCTCCCCTGACAGCAACAAAGGTTTTCCGCTTTCCTATTTTCTTAGGCTACGGTATACACAGGGGTTTTACCCCACCCTAACCCTCCCCTTATAAAGGGGAGGGAACTAGATAAATTTCCGGTCTCCCCCCTTTATAAGGGGGGATTAAGGGGGGTAAATTCAGGGTTTGGGCTTCATTACCAAGATATGTGTACACCGTAGCTTTTTAGGAGAGAGTTAGAGAAAGGTATGGAAAAGGTTGGAGATTAAGTAGACTCAATTGCAAACACGTATATAAACCTGGGTTAGAAACTATCAAAACATCCAAATTGCTAAGTCAAAATTCCCCTTAATATATTTGTCTAAACCCTTGTAAAAAATGTAAATACGTTTTGGTAATCAACAAGTAAAAACGTATATGTTTACAAGGTTATAGCTAATATAGTTCTACTAAATATAAGATAATATAATTTGAAGACTAGGGAATGTTTAGTGTAATAACTTTCATGCCCTAGTTGATATTTAGCGATTTAATTCAAAGAGAAACCTTGCTATTAATCGGTTGATCCAACCATTGATAAGGGCGATATTCCACTAAGCGGACATTCCAAGGCCCTTGCACGCGATAGCTGACACCGCGCCAGGTGACTGTTGATGTCCACAGAGATGATAGCATCGCTAACCCATAAACCCACTGTGTCAACGGAATCCCAATCAACATTTTAATGATTGTAGCAGCTGATAATTTGGCGATCGCCTGGTCATTAGAGCGAACTACTCGCTGTATCTCTAATTCCAACACCAGCATTATCAAGAGTAATCCGACAGTGTAAACTCCATAGCAGACTAACAACAGAGCCGCAGCTTCCCATTTTGCCTCTAACAACGACTCTAGAACTAACACGAACAGTAGAGTCGGAAACAAAATGCTAGAAACAGCTTCACTCACAAGAGCCAACCAACGGGGATGATACAGTCGAGAAAAAAGGATAAGGCGCTTAAGATAGTCTATTAAGTTGAATAAATCAGTCTCTTCACGATTGACTATTAGCAGCGAAGGCACAAACTTTACCTGAAAACCATGTTTTTTCAGGATGTCGTGCATCATAAAATCTTCGCCTAAAGCTTGTCCCCACTTATCTAGCAGTTCTGTTTGGCGAAGCACTTCTGTTTTCACAGCCAAAGTTCCACCCCAAGGAATCTGGAAGATAAACATTTGCACTACTGTAGAGACATTGCCGACGTACCGCACTAAAGAACCCCAATACCTGCCTGTTGGTACGTACCACCGATTGCCGGTTGTTGCGCCTACTTTCGCATCGCTTAGAGGACTGACTAATTCTCTGAGCCAATTGAGATGAACTATAGTATCAGCATCGACTAAAGCAACCACCTTGTAGGAGTCGTCCAACTCTCGGACAGCTTGGATTAAAGAACTGCATTTGAGACTACAACTGTTACGTACTATTCTCAAAGGGCTGATTTGAACGTTGGTTGCTTCTTGCTCTGTGATGGTTTCACTAGCAATTTTCCAAGCAGGATCTTCGTGACTATCAACGATTAATTTTAAATCATACTGTGGATAGTTTTGATTTAGGAGCGATCGCAAACATCTAGGCAAAAACGGATCGGCTCCGCGTAAGCAAAGAATTACTGCTGTTTTCGGTAGCTGATCGTCTGGCAATAAGTTTTTTTTAGACGAGCGCAGATACCATATAAAGACAAGCGTAAAACACACCTGAATAACCAGCCAACCCATCAAAGACTTAGACAGAAATATTGCCAAATCTTCCATTAAATTTTTAATCTCCGACAGAATGAGGGATTGGGCATGGGGCATTGAGAAGAGATAAGGTAGACAAGGAAGAGGGGGGAGACAAGGGAGAGAGTTGTTCAAAAATTCCCCCTTGTCCCCCTTGTCCCCTTGTCCCCTTGTCTCCCCACTCCCCATTCCCTTTACGAATCCAGCGAATATTTCATGATGATGTTAACTGTTGTATTTTTGTTGACAACAAAACTGGCATCACGAAACTTTGGTGTACCTGTTTGTATGGACACAGTTGGATTTTTAGAAATTCCAAAACCTTCTTTAGGAATTCCGAAAAAGTCTTTATTGAGTTTGCGATCGCCATTTTGATCGTCAACTACAGCGACAGCATAAGTTCCAGGCTTCAAACCGAAGAATTCTTTTTTTACAGAAGTGCCAGTAATTTTAGCGCAGCCACTTTGAGCTTCACTAGTACTATTCATTGGAAATCCTTTTTCATTTGCATAAACTCGAAAGCAAATCTCACCTTTTTTGTGATGTATTCCATTTACTACAACATTAAGTGTTGCAGTTGGCTCTGCGTTCACTGTTTTAGCAAAGCTGATGCTCACTAAAGTAGCAAGTAAAACATGAGATAGTTGAGATAGTTTCAACATAATTTTGTAACCAGAATAGGTAATTTTGATTCGTTAAAAGTGTGGTTTGTTGTTTTTTTATTAGACCTCCCTTTATCTCACGCCACTTGCTACAACGGAGCGAACCTCCGCAACGCAGTGGCTCCCCGATATATTGGGGGGAAACTTGAAATCTTGCCCCCTTCCCTTTACAAGGGGAGGGTTGGGAAGGGGTGATTCAAGGATTTTTGCAAGAGGTCTATTGATGCTTTTCGCCAACCTTTCCAAAGTCTTGGCAGCACTATTAGCAAATCTTTCAGTAAAAGATATTCTGTTCCTTTTAACTGCTGGTGTAAACTTCTATGACAACATAGCCGTTCATTCAAACTCAGGGGACTACGCCATATAGAGAGTATATACTCCCAGATTATTCTCCAATGTGGGAATAAAATTTGTCCTTTCTTTGCTGAATCAAACCACACTGTATATGCATAAAAATCGGGGAGCATACTCAAGAATGATTTTTGGTTTTTATTTGTTAACAACAAATAATTGGGAAAGAACATACTCATTGATTGTTGCGGATGACTT
The DNA here is from genome assembly GCF_034530775.1 of Nostoc sp. DedSLP04. Classification (NCBI taxonomy): domain Bacteria; kingdom Bacillati; phylum Cyanobacteriota; class Cyanophyceae; order Nostocales; family Nostocaceae; genus Nostoc; species Nostoc sp. DedSLP04. The sequence continues at coordinate 30,012 of NZ_JAVRCL010000050.1, forward strand.
CTGAAGAAAAACAGGTATTCAGGGATTTCATAAAACCTACCAAGAATACCAAGTCTTAACAAAAGAATTCCATCTGCATTACCATAGCCACCCATAGGTGGTATCTTTTTCAAAGCACTAGCGCGAATTACCCCGTAACATTGGTTGCATAAATGCTTGGTCAGCAATTCGTGAAAACGCTCCTGTGGTTTTAGTGCATCTGCCTTGACTTTGATATCGTAATTTTGGATAAAATTCCCCTGTTCATCAATGAAATATGCCTGAGAGTGACACAAGATTATAGTAGGATCTTGGTCAAGCACTTCAACACACTTCTTGATAAAATCTGGAGAATGTAGATCGTCATGAGCTGCCCATTTAAAATACTCACCCGAAGACAGTTTCAAGACGCGATTAAAGTTACCAGCACAACCGATATTCGTGTCATTGCGGTAGTAACAAATACGTTGGTCTTGCTCGGCATAAGCTCTACAAATTTCCTCAGTTTTATCTGTCGATGCGTTATCTGAAATAATAAGTTCAAAATCTTCAAAGGTCTGAGCCAAGAGTGAATCTATGGCTTCTTTGAGAAATTTTTCACCATTGTACACAGGTAATCCGATGCTCAATCGTGGCTGATTGCGACTCATAGAAAACAAGTATTCGGAAAATCTGTGGATTATTTTCTGCTTAATCGTAGTTAGGTAGACGCAACGTAAGAATTCAGAATTCAGGAGTCAAGATTAAGGATACTTTGATACCAAGCTGAATCATTTCAAGTAAATCAAGTGTCTTCTAGCTTCTTCATTTTGCAATTACTCTGTTAGCGATAGCGGGGCGTTTAGCCCATTCTGATTCCTGACTCCTGAATTCTCAAAAATCTGTGAACTATTTCACCAAGCTTTGAATATCTGTTTTTTGCAGCCATTCATGTGTTTGCTGCATTCCTAATTCTAGGTCAATTGTTGGTTTGTAATTTAACAGATTTTGGGCTTTAGCAATGGAACAAGCGTAAGGACGAGTCATAAAATCTATAGACTCTGGTAAAATATCAACTTTTTTACGAAACAGTTTTTGTCCTTGAACGCGTAGCTTTAGAAACAATTTGATTTCATCTTTCGATAATGAAAGGGGTGCTTGTAAATCTTCCATTGCTGCTAAACGCATAAAATACTCTTTCCAGGAAGTTTCTTGTCCATCAGTGATATTAAATATTTCACCGTAGATTTCTTTTTCCATCGCTAAAAAGATGCCATCAATCAGGTTATCTATATATACATGATTAATTACTCCTTTAGCATCATTAGCGCAAGCAAATAATTTTTGGCGCATCATCAGAATTGGTCTGACTATCCAGGGAATACTTCCAGGGCCATAAACATCTCCGGCTCGAATAATGATGATGCCAAAATCTGACGGATTATTCAGTTCTAGAAGTGCTGTTTCGGCTTCGATTTTCGTTTGACAGTAGGGATTATTTTCGCCAGAGAGTGGGCCGGATTCTGTAACACCATCAGGATAGTTAAAACCGTAAACCATCACACTAGATAAATGCACAAATGTTTTGACACCAGCTTGTTTAGCAGCTTTAGCCATATTGACAGTACCGCCAACATTCACATCACGAAAATGCTTAATTGCACCAGCTTCTTCAGCAATTTGCTCTGTATGTAAAACGATATCTACTCCCTGACAAGCCTTTTGAGCAATAGTAGAATCGGTGATACTACCAATAATTACCTCTACACCTAAATTCTGTAATTGTTTGTTCTGTTCTGTAGAACTTTGTAGTCCACGAACCTTCATCCCTTGCACTATGGCTAACTCGGCTGTACGCAAACCGACAAATTCATTAATCCCAGTAATTAGGAGAGTTTTGTCTTTGAGGTTCATAAAATCGAAATTATTGTTAAATAGGTGAATTTGATTTGTTAGATAAAAGACTTTAAGTAATACCAAATTTAAATATTGGTAAATCCTCTTAATCTAAAATCTAAACTTTGTATAAGAAGAATTTCTTTGTGGAGAGGCTACACTAATATTTAGATATCAGTTTATATCATGGGAAAATAATTTAATTATTTTGCTACCAAGTAGCTAGAAAATATCTCCCGGATCTGCGGAGCGAAGTTTATTGATAGCAAGCGCTCCTGATGTTATACACATTAAGACTGTTGAAGTTAAGACGATCGCTGCATTATTAGTGGTCATAACTATTGGTAGTTTAGTTGCTTCTGCTGCAAAACTATATAACAAGACAGAAGTAATAAATCCTGGGATATAACCTAAGATTGCCAAAATCAAGGCTTGCTGAAATACCACATTTAATAAATAGCTGTTGGCATAACCTATGGCTTTTAAAGTGGCGTAAGCAACGAATTGTGTAGCAATATTGCTGTAAAGAATTTGATAAACAATAACCACACCAACCACCGCAGCCATTGTCAACATCAAGTTAAGAATAAAACCAATGGGTGTTCTGACAGCCCAATAGTTTTTTTCAAAATCAATGAAGCCTTGGCGGGTAAAAACTTGGACATCATTAGGCAAACTTCCTTGTAAATTTTTCAGTACTGTTTCTGCATTAGTACCAGGTTTGAGGGAAATCAAGCCAATATCTATCATATCTGCTGGACGAGTATTAGGATTTATCCTCAAGAAAGTGGAGTCACTAACAAGTAAATTTCCATCTACCCCAAAGGAAGGCCCTAATGTGAATAACCCGCCTATTCTCACTTTATAGCCAATTAATGAATTGAAGGGAAATATTTCAACTGTTTGTGTAGTATCTCCGGCATTAAATTTTTCAGCTATTGGGCCAAACTCTGGGCGAGAACCCCGATCAAAAAGCACGACATCGGGAATTTTGAGTTTATCTAAATTTTTCTCTACTTCTGGGAGATTCATCACCGGTCTACCTGGATCGAAACCAATAACATATATTGAATATTTCTCACTAGTAGCCGGATTTTTTAGTTTGGCAAATTGCAAATACATCGGGCTAACTGACTCTACGCCATCAAACCCCAGAGATTGGTATAAACGAGTCCGCGAAAAACTTTGATTTGAGGTCAAAGATTTATATTGCGAACTAACTAAAAATAAATCTCCCTTGAGATTCTGATGGACTGCGGTTGCACTAGAATAGAGGGCATCTTGAAAACCAAGTTGCACAAACATTAGCAGCACAATAAAGCCAATCCCGGCTACAGCTACTAATAAACGAACTTTTTGTTGGGCTAGCTGTAGCCATGCTAAAGGAATTTTTAAAATCATGGATTTATTTATTATTTGTCATTTGTCATTTGTCATTGGTCATTTGTCATTTGTGAATGACCTATGCCTTATGACTAAATATGAATGGCGACATCGACTTGTAAGTTAGTGAAACGAGCGACCTTTTCACTGTCGGCGGGATTATCAATGGAGATTTTTACTTCCACTATTCTGCGGTCTGTATCTGAACCAGGGTTGAGGCTAAAGATGCTTTGTTTATCAACTTGCCAACCAATTTCTTTTACAGTTCCTTTTATTGTTCCAGGAAATGCAGTGCTGGTAATGGTGGCTTTTTGTCCTACACGTACTTTTTGAACATCGGTTTGATACACCTCTGCAATCACATACATTTGAGATGTCTTACCTATCTCAGCAAATCCTCTGCTGGTGCTAATTACTTCTCCAGTTTTGGCGTGAATTTTCAAAATTTTGCCATTTATGGGAGATTTGATGTAACTTAAATCCAAGTCGGCTTTTGCTTGTTGAACAGAAGTTGTGGCACTATTGACTTCGGTTTGTGCAACTTGAACATCTACGCTACGCACTTCACTAATACTTTTGAGTTGTGCTTCTGCTTGCTTGCGTTGTTCTTGGAATGTGTCTTGAGTTCGCTTGAGGGTGGCTTGAGCTTCCGTTAGCTGCTGTTGTGTAGTCTTTAGTTGCAAAGCTTTGGTATCTGCTACAGAAGCCGCGATCGCACCTTGTCTATATAATTGCTGATAGCGATTATTCTCGGCTTGAGCGTTGTCTACTTCCGCTTGGATGCGGTCAATTGTCGCCTGTTGTGTCGCAACGTCTCCTTTATATTGTGGCTCTAAACGAGCGATCGCAGCCTTTTGAGCATCGACATCTCCGGTTTTAGCTCCCGATTTCACCTGCGCTAGTTTAGCTTTGGCAACTTGGAGTTTGTCTAAAGCCTGTTGCAACGCGGTTCTAGAACGACCATAGTTTTCTAGATATGCCAGTAATTGCCCTGCTTTAACCGCATCTCCTTCTTTCACCAACAGTCTATCTACTCGCACCCCATTATTAGAAGTGGGAGCAGTCAAAGTAGTAACTTCGCCTTCTGGCTCTAAACGTCCCAAGGCTGTCACAGCAACTTTCGCAGGCGTGGCAGCTTTGGGAGGATTTGCTGGGGCTGTCACAACTTTGGGTTTAGACCAATAAGGTGTCAAACTATAGAAAGCGATTAATCCAGCCGCTAAAGTGAGAGAAGCTGCTAAAATTACTTGCGATCGGCCTACGGGTTTTCTGAATAATCGACTTTCTTTATTTACTGCCATATTTTCATTCCAATTCTGCTTTTTTAGAGAATATCCTGGTTATATTTAGTCGATTAGAATAGACTCATCCGCAAATTACCAAGAGGGCTTTTCCTCTAAGATTTATACCTTAAATTTCGTGGATGCATCTAAATTGGTTTTATATGAATTGTTGTACGCTTTTACCGCCCAAACTTAGTATTGTGGCGTGAAAATTAATGGCGTGTTACTTCAAAGCTTCCTAAGTTATATCCTAATTTGTCATCTAATCCCGTAGCGTAAAATACAATAGCGCTAGCCAGCAAACTTAACTCTCAATAACAACGAAGCGCTAATAAAAATGAGATCAAAACCTGGATAAACTTGTTATCAAGTATGGACTAAAAGTTGATTATTGTCAACTAATTGAATTTGCATAAGTCCTGATTCTCTCACTAAAAGATTTCATCACAATCAGATAAGGTGCTGAAAAAAATGTACCAATCGCTAATCTATTGTCTAGCAATTGAATACGTACAAATAGTTCGTTATTAAGCAGATTTGATATTACTAACAGATTATTATTATCGAGGTTGTGTAATATAAGACATTCTTATAGCGATTTGTAGCAGGGGTAATTGATGAATTGCCCTTACTTAAGCTATTAGCTCTGTTATTGATTGCACAGGTCAGTGGTAGATGAGATGCAAAACCTGAGCTTTGCTTAAGTTGACTGTTTACCGAAAATTCATTTAACTCATATTATGTTTATCTAGCAACATACTTAAAATTAATATTTGCTTTATAAATAACCACTTTGCTTCTTAACTTGACTTATATTAAAAAATAACCAAAAACTTTGACTCAATTATGATGCTTTTCTGAGAAACAATACTTGTAGTTATTGCATTTATATATGTATTCATTGAATTGTTACTTACTAGACAACAGATTTGTAGTGTTAACTTAACCAAGAAAATATTTATGTTTAACCCGTAGGTAACAAAATTTTTCACATATTTATTTAGTTATAAATTATACTTTTAGGCTAAATTTATTCAAAAATTCTATCAGTAAGAGTATATGGTTATTTATAAAATAAGTTTAAAGGAATGATTTAGTTTTTGTAAAATATGCTAGTATTTTTATTAATTCAATGCTTTAAAGTGGTTAAACAAACTAGTTATTTAATTAATATTTTGAAATTAAAAAATAACTAAAAATAACTGCGTTGTCATTATCTAGCGATCGTTTAATTACTTTTCCAACTTGCATAAACTCGGATTAAAGGCGGTGTCTTTTCTGTAACGAAATTGTCAACTTTACTAGGTCATATACCATAAAATATATTATCCTGGACGTTAAAACTAGCTATGACCTTGATTGAGATACAGAACGTTTTTATTAACACCAGCTATATTGCTGTGTTTAGGCTAGATAATCAAACGGTTTCGAGTGAAAAAAACGTTTCTGTTTCCTTAGCTACTCCTCAGTTTTCCTCGCTCCAGTAGGATACCATTGCTCAAAATCTCTACTATTACAAATGGATTGAATTCACTGGTCAAGCAGCTATTACACTCCAAGACTATTTTACCAGTTTTAACAACGTCATCGACCGATTGCCACAATATCAAGAGTCTAGCGTTGGATAACATTTTTTCGCGATGTCTACGACGGGCTACGCCTACGCAGTGTGCCAAAATCGCCTATAAATCTAAGGCTTTGTCAGGGCAGTATGTGTCGTGTGGTGTCGATTTGAAGAAAAGCATTTAGCACAGATAGGATAGCTAGCTGCTTACAAGACGAGAGATTTTCATTATTTAGTAGGCAACAGAAATTACTGTAACTACACAATCCACAGTACTAACTATGCCCTATGTCTGCTTATTCAATTAATACTGCCTTAGCGGAGTTAGAGAGCCTTATCAATAATTGTGAAAAGGCTGTGATGAGGTCTATAGAGGAAAAAAACATGAAGTCAGATAAATCAGATAAATCAGTGTCAATTAACAGAATTAACAGACAATTACAACATAATCCTATTGCCATCGTTGGGATGGCTTCTCTATTGCCTCAAGCCAGAAACTTGCGGGAATACTGGCAAAATATAGTAAACAAAATTGACTGTATTACTGATGTTCCTTCGACTCACTGGAGCGTCGAAGATTATTACGATCCAAATCCTAGAACTACTGAAGATAAAACCTATTGTAAAAGAGGTGGATTTCTTCCAGAGGTAGATTTTAACCCGATGGAATTCGGCATACCACCCAGCATTTTAGAAGTCACAGATGTATCGCAACTATTAAGTTTATTGGTTGCGAAAGAAGCGATGGAAGATGCTGGCTATGGCGAAAAACGTGAATTTAACCGCGAGATGGTTGGGGTAATCTTAGGCGTGGCTATGGCCAAGCAATTAGGAATGCCACTTTCTGCCAGGTTGGAATATCCGATTTGGGAAAAAGCGCTTAAAAGTAGTGGTTTATCTGACGAGGATACCCAGAAAATCGTTGATAAAATCAAAAGCGCTTATGTGAAATGGGATGAGAACGCTTTCCCTGGAATGTTAGCTAACGTAGTCGCGGGTAGAATTGCCAATCGCCTAAATTTTGGCGGGATGAATTGTGTAGTTGATGCCGCTTGTGCTAGTTCCTTTGGTGCTTTAAAAATGGCAATTAGCGAGCTAGTTGAGCATCGCTCTGACATGATGCTGACTGGTGGTGTTGATACCGACAACACGATCATGGCTTACATCTCTTTCAGCAAAACACCAGCGGTTTCTCCTAGTGAAAATGTCAAACCTTTCGATGCTAAATCTGATGGGATGATGCTGGGTGAAGGTATCGGGATGATTGTCCTCAAACGGTTAGAAGATGCGGAACGGGACAACGATAAAATATATGCCGTAATTAAAGGTATTGGTACTTCCAGTGATGGGCGTTACAAGAGCATTTATGCTCCCCGCAAAGAAGGCCAAGTCAAGGCCTTAGAACGTGCTTATGAAGATGCCGGCTTCTCTCCCGCTACTGTTGGTTTGATGGAAGCACATGGTACCGGCACAATGGCTGGAGATCCGACAGAATTCGGTTCTTTAAAGGACTTCTTTGATGTGCATGATGACAAAAAGCAGCACATCGCTTTGGGTAGTGTGAAATCGCAAATCGGACACACAAAAGCGGCTGCGGGTGCGGCGAGTTTGATTAAAACTGCTTTGGCTTTACATCACAAGGTATTACCACCAACAATTAACATCACTGAGCCGAACCCCAAACTCAACATTAAAACTTCATCCTTTTATTTGAATACTGAAACCAGACCTTGGATTCGTCCAGAAGGGGAAGCGCCAAGACGCGCAGGTGTGAGTTCCTTTGGATTTGGCGGAACCAACTATCACGTTGTTTTGGAAGAATATGAAGCTGACCAAAACGCCGCTTACCGCTTACATAGTGATGCTAGTGAAGTGCTGTTGTTTGCTCCTACAGTAGAGCAATTGTTGAGCAAGTCGGAAGATATTTTAGGTAAGTTGCGATCGCCTGAAGCAAATACACACTATGCACAATTAGTCAATGAGTGCAAATCACAACAAATTCCTCTCTCTGCTCCTCGATTTGGGTTTGTAGCCGAGAATCTGGAAGAAGCTTGCAAGTTACTGCAAACTAGCATTGACTGGCTGAAACTCAAAGGAACAGCAGCATCTTGGGAGCATCCCCAAGGGATTTATTACCGCTCCTCTGGTATGGAGTTGGGCGGAAAAGTTGTCTCTCTATTTTCTGGTCAAGGTTCGCAATACTTGGAGATGGGACGCGAACTGGTAATGAATTTTCCTTTGATGCGCCGTCTTCATGGTTATATGGATAGCCTGTTGCTCAAAGATAATTTACAACCGTTGTCAGAAATCGTTTTTCCTCATCCTGTGTTTGGAGAGGCAGAAAAAAATGTCCAAATTGCTGCCTTACAACGCACAGAATACGCTCAACCAGCCATCGGGGTGTTGAGTGCAGGGATGTACAGCATATTGCAACAAGCTGGATTTAAGTCAGATTTTGTTGCCGGTCATAGCTTTGGTGAACTAACAGCGCTATGGGCTGCGGGGGTTTTGAGTACGGAAGATTACTTGTTCTTAGTGAAAGCTAGGGGTCAAGCAATGGCTGCACCCGAAGATCCAGATCATGATGCGGGAAGTATGCTGGCTGTCAAAGAAGACATCAGCAAAGTGGAAGCAGTGCTGAGACATTTTCCCCAAGTTGCGATCGCTAATCAAAATTCTCCGACTCAATTTGTCTTGGCTGGCCCTACCGGAGAAATAGTGAGAGTCAGAGAGGCTTTACACGAGAAAGGATATACAGCTGTATTGTTACCTGTTTCAGCAGCTTTCCATACACCGCTAATCGCCTTTGCTCAAAAATCCTTTGCAATCGCCACCAAGTCTGTCAAATTCCAAAGTCCCAAAATCCCTGTTTACAGCAACGTCACCAGTAAGCAGTATCCCAAAGAACCCCAAGGTATTCAAAAAATCCTGGAAATGCACCTCTCCAACTCAGTGCTGTTTAAACAGGAAATTGAAAATATCTATGCGGCGGGTGGTACTTGCTTTGTGGAATTTGGGCCGAGAAGAATTCTCACCAACTTAGTAAAAGATATTCTTGGCGATCGCCCTCACATCACCGTATCTTTGAACCCCAGCACCCAAAAGAATAGCGATCGCTCTTTGCGGGAAGCGGTTGTGCAGTTGCGAGTGATTGGTTTGGCTTTGAATAACCTCGATCCTTACCAACTTCCCCAAACCATACCCCCAATTGAGACGAAGAAGACATTAAGTGTCCGTTTAAACGGGATAAACTACAGATCCGAAAAAACGAAAAATGCCTTCGCTCTAGCTTTGCAGGATGGGCATAAAGTTACATTACCCACCCCCGAATATTCTGATGCGGCTCCTTTGTTTAGCAGCCCAGGTGTAACTCCAACTCTCGCAGCGATCGAGACTAACGGACATAAAAAATCCACCGCAACAATGAACGGTGTCAGTTCTAATATCATCACCCAAACAGAGCAACAAATGAATCCTGTGACCCTTTCACAACCAGCCCAGGAATCTAAGATGCAACCAACGCCAGAAAAACTTACAAATTACCAACAACTTTTAGCAAGTTTAGAATATCTCCTGACACAGTTTCAGGAAAATCAAGCCGAGAATTTACAAGTTCACGGTACTTATCTCAACCATCAAATGGAATACGCTAAAGCGTTTTTCCAACTGATGCAGCAGCAGAATTCCTTGTTGAGTGAAAGTAAATCAACAGCCGAAACTGCCAAAATGAAGCTAGTTGTCATGGAAAGCTTAGAGCGTAGCATGATGCAGTTTCATTCCCAACAAGGTGAAACCCTACGCATCCATGAGCAATATCTTCAAGAGCAGTTGGAATATACTAAGAGCTTTTTCCAACTCATACAGCAAGAGTATTCTCAAATCATCTCTGGTGAGGGAGCAACTCAACTAACAGAGAAACTCAGCAATTTCACTCCGTTCACTATAGAAACAACTGTTAGTGATGCACCCGTACCCGCTACTACCAAGATAGTAGAAAGCCAACCTTTGCCTGTAACTGAGCCTGTAGCTAAAAACGGCTCAACAGTTACTCAAGAACCTCTACCGGCTGCTGTAGAGCCTGTAGTTGAAACTCCTGTATCCCCAGAGACAAGATCAATAGCGTCTCTACTTCCCACACCGCATTTCGCAACTGTCGAGACAGTAGAGCCACCTGTCCCAGTAGTAGAACCCCAAGCTGAGGTTGTAGTCAAAATTAGCTCACCTCCAGTCAACGACGTTGTTGTATTCACCCCAGAGCCAGCACCCACAACTGCTGCACCTGTATCTGGCGCAACCATCGATATTGTTGACTTGGATAAAAACTTGTTAGCCATCACCAGCGATAAGACCGGCTACCCAGTCGAGATGCTGGAAATGGACATGGATATGGAGGCTGATTTAGGAATTGATTCCATCAAACGGGTGGAAATCTTAGGGGCGCTACAAGAAATGTACCCCAACCTACCCAAGCCCAATTTAGAAGAACTGTCAGAAAAACGCACCATCGGTCAAGTTGTAGAGTATCTGCAATCCCACGCTTCCAAAAGTATTACTGTAGAAATTGCAGTTCACGAAGTACAACAAGCAACCGAGATTTCAGTAGAGGCTGCACCAGTAGTTGAGGTAGTAACTTCACCTGAACCAAGCGTAGTTGTCGCATTTACCCCAGAACCAGAAGCTGCTCCCGCTACAAGTGATGAATTTGCAAACTTAGGCGAAACCCTGTTAGCCATCACCAGCGATAAAACCGGTTATCCAGTCGAGATGCTGGAACTAGAAATGGACATGGAAGCCGATTTAGGGATTGACTCGATTAAACGGGTAGAAATCTTAGGGGCGATGCAAGAAATGTACCCCAACTTACCCAAACCGAATATCGAAGAACTCGGAGACCTCCGCACTATCGGTCAAATAGTCGATTACCTACAGCAGTTGGCTGGAGGTGAAAAAAAAAAGTCTGAACCTGAGTTTGTCCAACAGCAGCCACCAGAATTAGAGCATAATATCCAGCGCCATCTCGTCAAACTCAGAAGCCTACCACAGCCTGATTACTTGGATTTCGCATTACCAGAGGGACACATCGGTTTAATCACCGATGATGGTTCCCTCACCACTTATAAATTAACCGAATCCCTAATCGAGAAAGGGTGGAAAGTAGTAGTTATCAGCTTTCCCCAATCGCTCATCGCCCAACAAGCGCCCTTACCCGCAGGAGTAACCCGCGTCACCTTAGCAAACTTAAGTGAAGAACATCTTCAACAACAATTGCAAGCGATCGCATCTCACTGCGGAAGGATTGGGGCTTTCATCCATCTACATCCGATGTTTGTAGGAAATCACACCGGAAGTATTTCTTATAACGAATCAGAAAAGGCGATCGTCAAGCATGTATTTTTGATGGCGAAACACCTCAAACCCTCCCTCAACGAAGCCGCAAAGCATGGACGTAGTTGTTTCTGCACAGTTGCTCACCTTGATGGAGCCTTCGGTTTAGAGTACAAAGTCAACTTCGGTGCGATCGGCGCTGGTTTATTTGGATTAACCAAAACTCTGAGATGGGAATGGCCAAAGGTATTTACTCGTGCGATCGACCTAAGCCCCAGACTTGATGCTAAACAATCAGTACAAAACATCATCGCCGAACTTCACGACCCCAACCTTTATATAAGTGAAGTTGGCTATGGCTCACAAGGACGAGTCACTATTATCGCCGATTAATCTCTTCTCTCTGCGCTCTCTGCGTCTCTGTGGTTCGTTTAAAAAAAACCGCAGAGGCGCAGAGGACACAGAGGAAGAAAAAACCAAAATTATGCAGGTATTCACGAGGATTTATGACACAAACAGCCCAGCTTAGTCCATCATCTGTCTTTGTTGTGAGCGGCGGTGCAAAAGGGATTACGGCTGAGTGTACTATCAGATTAGCCCAACAGCAACCCTGCAAATTCATCCTCCTCGGTCGCTCTGAACTATTAGAAACCGAGCCAGATTATGCTCAAAATTCTGATGAATCCGCATTGAAAAAATGCATCATGGAAAATCTTCTTTCTCAAGGAGAGAAGCCCACACCCATGAATGTGCAAAAAATATATAACAAAATTACCTCTAGCCGCGAAATTAAAAAGACTCTTGCAGCAATTGAAAAAACCGGAGCTAAAGCAGAATATATCAGCGTCGATGTTACAGATACGCCAGCTTTACAAGAAAAACTTGCCACTGCTGTGCAAAATATCGGGCCAATTACAGGAATCATTCACGGCGCTGGAAACTTAGCTGATAAGTTAATTGAAAAGAAAACAGAAGAGGATTTTGAAAAAGTTTACACTGCCAAAGTTCAAGGTTTAGAAAACCTGTTGGCTTGCATCAACCCTAATCAACTTCAGCATCTAGTTTTGTTCTCTTCAGTAACAGGATTTTACGGAAATCCCGGACAATCTGATTATGCGATCGCAAATGAAATTCTGAACAAATCAGCCCATATATTTAAGCAAAGTTATCCTTCATGTCATGTCGTCGCTATCAACTGGGGCGCTTGGGATAGTGGGATGGTGACAGCAGAATTAAAGAAGATTTTTCAAGAGCGAAAAATCGAAATAATTCCCATTGCGGTTGGGGCACAAATGCTAGTTAAGGAAATGGATAATACCAATCATGCAACCTCACAAGTTGTTATTGGTAGTCCACTAGTTCCAATGGCTACAGAGCTAGATTCAGAACTACGAACCTATCGTATTCGTCGCCAAATGACATTGGAGGCTAATCCATTTTTACACGATCATACGATTGCTGGTTCTCCTGTTTTACCAGCAACTTGTGCAATGACTTGGATTATCAATGCTTCTGAACAATTATATCCCGGTTATCGGTTGTTTAATTACCAAGATTTTAAGGTTTTAAAGGGGATTACCTTCAATGAAACATTGGCAAAGGAACATATTTTAGAAATAGAAGAAATTTCTAAAGTTAATCTCGAACGAATCGAACTTAAAGCCAAAATTTCGAGTAAAAACCCTGAAGGGAGAATCCATTTTCATTTTAGCGCTCAACTCAATCTCCAGCGAGAAATCCCAGATGTACCCACTTATGAATCTCTCAATCTCGAAGAAGATAATATCATCACCGCTACAGGAAAAGATTTTTATCAAAATGGTGGGGCTACATTATTTCATGGCCCGGCTTTTCAAGAAATCAAAAGAGTTTTAAACATCAGCCCTGAAAAAATTACTACAGAATGTCTCTGGCCAGAACTCACCCCACAGCAACAAGGACAATTCCCTGTCCAATGGGTTAATCCTTACACCACTGACTTGAGTATGCACGCCTTATGGGTTTGGACACAACACTTTCATGAAGAAGGTTGTTTACCTGGAAAAGTAGAAAAATTTGAGCAATTTGCGATGATACCACATAACGAAACATTTTACGTTTCTTGTGAAGTACTATCTAAGACACCAAGTAGTGCGATCGCAAACTTCATCATACACGATCGCCAAGGTAAAATCTATTCACGAATGCTCGGTGCTCATGCCATTATTTGGTCAATGAAAATGCTCAGAAGCTAGTAATCAATCAAGTTGAAAGTTCGTAGTAAGGACTTTAGTCCTTCTTAATATAAGCACTAAAGTGCTTACTACAAACTATCAAAATCTTAGGATTGCTATAACTTGCCTCGTTCAAAGTTTGGGGAACAGCGTAAATCCTGCCTTTTAATTATCTCTTGCTAAATACCCAAACTCGGAGCATATAAATCGTGGAAAAAATAGCCATCATCGCATTATCATGCCTATTCCCCGATGCAAAGAATCCTGAAGAATACTGGCAAAACATCGTTAATCAAAAAGATTCGACATCCTCTGCAACCGTCGAAGAAATCGGAGTAGAACCGACAATATTTCACAACCCAGTCAAAGGTACACCAGACAAAACTTATTCCCTCAAAGGCGGGTACATCCGCGATTTCCAGTTTAATCCATCTGAATACAATCTACCATCAGAATTTGTTGACGGCTTAGATAACACCTTCAAATGGTCGTTGTATGTCGCTAAACAAGCAATTGAACAAAGTGGTTATTCGGGTAATCAAACTGTTCTAGCGAAATGCGGCGTAATTTTAGGTAATTTGTCATTCCCAACAAAATTATCTAATCAATTATTCTCTCCAATTTACCAGCAAGCTATTAATCCTGCTGTCAGAGAACTTTTGCAGGATGAAGATTTTGATTTAGCTTTCCCAAGTGCAACTAAAGCGTCTTTATACAATGCGATAATATCTGGTTTACCAGCATCTATCGTTGCTCAAGCACTATCTTTATCTCAGATTAATTTATGTCTGGATGCTGCTTGCTCATCATCATTTTACGCGATTAAACTAGCATCTCATTACTTATGGTCACACAAAGCTGATGTCATGTTAGCTGGAGCCATCAGTTGTGCAGATTCGTTATTTGTGCAGATGTTATTTTCCGGTGTTCAAGGATATGCAGAAAACGGCATTAGCCGCCCCTTAGATAAATCCTCTAGAGGGCTAATTCCCGCCGATGGTGTTGGGATGGTAATGCTGAAAAGATATTCTGATGCTGTTAGAGATGGCGATAATATTCTCGCTACCATCTGCGGTAATGGACTATCAAATGATGGGAAAGGTAAACATTTACTGAGTCCTAATCCTAAAGGACAAGTTCTAGCTTTTGAACGAGCCTATAACGAGGCAAAAGTTAGTCCCAAAACCATCGATTATCTAGAGTGTCACGCCACCGGCACATTACTCGGAGATACAACCGAATTCAACTCCATCGAAACATTCTTTGGTCAAAATCAAGCTGCACCTCTGATAGGTTCTGCTAAGGCAAATACTGGTCACTTGCTAACTGCTGCTGGCATGGTTGGCTTGACTAAGGTGATTTTGAGTATGTCTCATGGGGTAATTCCACCAACCATGAATGTTTCGGAACCTTTAACGTCAGAAAATGGTACAATTTCCGCCGACAAGATTATTAGAACAGCTACAGCATGGCCTAATAATAACGCACCAATTAAACGGGCAGCTATTAGCGCTTTTGGTTTTGGCGGCACTAATTCTCATCTGATTTTAGAACAAGGAAATACAACAGAATCAGTTGAATCAACTTTGCCTGTTCTACCTACTAAAGTCGCTATTGTCGGCATGGATGCCTTTTTTGGTAGCTGCAATGGTTTAGATGCTTTTGAACGCAGTATTTATGATGGAACACAGCATTTTACTTCCCTACCGCCTCAAAGATGGCATGGGATAGAAAATCAAGAAAATGTTTTGAAAGAGTACGGTTTAACAGATGGAAAAGCGCCAGTTGGGGCATATATCAAAGATTTTGAAATCGATACTTTATCGTGCAAAATCCCACCGAACGAAATAGACAAGTTAAATCCACAACAATTGTTGCTTCTGAAGGTTAGCGATCGCGCCGTCCAAGATGCGAAACTACAGGAGGGTGCTAATGTGGCTGTGATTGTCGCCGCCGAGACAGAATTCTCTGTGCATCAGCTACAGCAAAGATGGAATCTATCCTGGCAAGTTAAGGACGGCTTACTCAACCAAGGAATTTCTCTACCTGCTGAACAACTGGCGCAACTGGAAACCATTGTTAAAGATAGCATTCACCAACCAGTAGAAATCGGCGAATATGTAAGTCACATCGCCAACATCATGGCGAGTCGGATTTCGGCTTTGTGGAATTTCACAGGCCCTGCATTCACCGTCAGCGCTGGCGAAAATTCTGCCCTCAAGGCGTTGGAAGTTGCCCAAATGCTACTTGCTACGGGAGAAGTAGACGCGGTGGTTGTTGGTGCAGTAGATTTAGCAGGTGGTGTGGAAAATGTATTGTTCCGCAGCCAATTTGCACCAATTAATACGGGTGTAAATACGTTAGGTTATGACCAACAAGCCAATGGCTGGACGGTTGGCGAAGGTGCGGGTGCTGTCGTCCTCAAGCGCTACGAAGCTGCTAAAGAAGACAATGAACGCATCTATGCAGTAATTGATGCCATGAGTTTTGCACAAGGTAATTCTACTTTCAGTGACGCTTTGGTAAAACCTGATGCCTCAGCTATCAGCAATGTCTGCAAACAAGCTTTCGAGATGGCAGAGATTCAACCCACAGAGGTTAACTATGTGGAAGTCTTCGGTAGTGGCATTCCCCACGAGGATGAAGCGGAAATCACAGGTTTACTGCAAGCTTATCCGAAAGTGGGCAATGGTTTGCACTGTGCATTGGGTAGCGTCAAAGCTAATATCGGCCACACCTATACAGCATCGGGAATTGCTAGCTTAATCAAAACCGCTCTCTGTCTTTATTACAGGTATATTCCCGCCACACCCAAATGGTCTGGTGTCAAAATACCGCAAGTATGGGAAGGTAGCCCTTTCTATGTGGCGATGGAATCAAGACCTTGGTTTGTCGATAAAGGCGGTACACGCAGAATAGCAGCAATTAATAGCCTGGGTATAGATGGCAGTTACGCCCATTTAATCTTATCGGAAGAACCCAGCCAAGAGGAGCGCGACAACAGATATTTGCAACAAATGCCTTTTCATCTGTTCCCTATCGCAGTTAGCGATCGCTCCACTATACCCGATATCCTAAACCATCTCCAAAAATCCATCGAAGCCAGTTCTTCTTTATCAGCTACTGCCAGTCAAACATTCGCTACCTTTCAACAGCAATCTGATCCAAAATACGTCTTATCAATTGCAGGACGTAACACAAAAGAACTACTTAAAGAAATTGAATCTGCCCGCAAAGGTGTAAATAATGCCTTTGAGAATGGTACAGATTGGCAAACACCAATAGGAAGTTATTTCACAGCGAAACCATTGGGTAAAACTGGAGCAGTTGCTTATGTTTACCCCGCAGCAGTCAATTCTTATATCGGCATTGGTCGCACCGTATTTCGGTTATTTCCGAAAGTCTTCGAGGACTTAAAAAGTAACAATCTCTACAATCGGGCTGCCGATGTTGAAAAGCTAGTTTATCCCAGAAGCTTACCTAAATTGACAACGAGACAACTAGAAACTCTTGAAAAGCAATTGTTAGATGATTCACTGGCAATGTTTGAGAGTGAAATCGCCTTTGCTAGATACATGACGGCAATTTTCCGAGATGATTTTAAAGTCAAGCCGCAATCTGTATTTGGGTATAGCTTGGGTGAAACTAGTATGATGGTTGCCCAAGGAGTTTGGAGTGATTTTGAGGGCGGAAGTAATACCTTAAACTCATCACCTCTATTTGGTGATAAGTTATCTGGGCCAAAAAATGCTGTGCGTGAATATTGGGGATTAACAGATTCACCAAATAATAATTTTTGGAATACTTATGTTCTCATGGCTACTCCATCTCAAGTTAGAGAATGCCTGAAACATGAGAATCACGTTTACTTAACTCAAATCAACACACCAGAAGAAGTATTAATTGCTGGTAATGATGCAGCCTGTAAACGAGTGATAGCAACTTTAGGTTGCAATTCTTTCCCCGCTCCCTTCGACCATGTGATACATTGTGAGGCGATGCGATCGCAGTTCGAGGAAATCAAGAAGGTAAACAGCTTACCATCACAAAATCTTCCTGGGATTGTGTTTTATTCTGCCGCCGATTATCAACCAGTTGCACTCGAAAGAGATGCGATCGCTCACAACATCGCCAAAGGATTGTGCCAAGAACTTGATTTTCCGCAATTAGTTAATCGTGTATACGATGATGGGGTGAAAATATTCCTAGAAGCAGGCGCAGGTAGTGTTTGTTCCCGATGGATTGATAAAATTCTCGGCAACAAAGAACATATCACAGTCTCTCTAAATCGTAGAGGAATGGATGACCATGCTTCAATGGTCAAAGCATTAGCAAAACTACTCAGTCATCAGGTAAACGTAGATTTATCACCGTTGTACAGCAAAGCTCAAGAAACCACTAATTCAAGTAAAGCAACATTGAGAACAGTTACCTTGGGTGGAAAAGCGATCGCTACTACAATTTTGAGCGAAGATAATCGTAACCTTGTTAAAGATTTCGCTGGTGATCTTAGGAGCGATCGCTTCAAAATACAGCATCCAGATATACCTAATCTCCAACAATCTGAAATCACAGATTCTCTTAACACTTCCAACCAAATAACCCAAGAGGAAAATTACTCCCCTAACATCTTGCCTCAGCCAGAAGAAGTAAAACCGAAAAATATCATTGATAACGTTTTTGAAACGAGAGAACAATTACAATCTTCTGAGTCAAGCGCAATTAGACAACCAATTTCTCTTTCTTCTTTGCCCGTCAGAACTCAAAAAATTAGTAGCATCATCAGCATGTTTGATTTAAATAAGACCCAGTATCAAAAGCTTAATGCTAATAATTCAAAGATAACTAAAGCACACACTGCCTTCTTACAAGCTAGACAAGATTACAGTCAGCAAATGAGCGAAATCATTCAATTGCAACTAGCTTGCGCCCAAAATTTGCTTAACGACGAATCTTGACATAAGTCTACATACTTCAAGCATCAATAACCTTGGAGAAGGGGAAAGGTGAACTGATAAAAGGAAAATATTTCTTCCCTATCCCCCACTCCCCACTCTCCTTATTTAATAATTGTAATCCGAGGGATAACTGCCGTGACAACCGTAGATACGGTACTAAGTAAACACGATAATGGCCTCAATTTCTCTTCCTGGTCATATAACAAAAACCAGGTTTGGAAAGGTTCTTTAGAAACTGTATCTTTTGAGAAACAAACCATCAAAGAGAAATTGATGGTGTTAAATAAACCCTGCTACATCGTGAAAGTTGCCGGAAAAATCGGTGTCACTAATGAGGGTTATTTATCCCCTGGTGATAATGGCACAACAGCACAAGTAGAACTGCTGACATTTGCAGCACCAATCCGCATTCAACAATTTGGAGATCCCAATTTTCTCTCCTCTCATGGAGTGAAATATGCCTACGTTACCGGCGCAATGGCTGGCGGAATTGCTTCTGAAGAAATGGTAATTGCGCTCGGAAAAGAGCAAATTTTGAGTTCCTTTGGTGCAGGTGGTTTAACTCCAGAACGTTTGGAAGCAGCCATAAATCGCATTCAACAAGCTTTACCTCAAGGGCCTTACGCATTTAATTTAATTCACAGTCCCAATGAACCAGCGATTGAACGCCGGGCTGTAGATTTATATCTCAAATATCAAGTGAGAACAGTAGAAGCCTCTGCATTTCTCGATTTAACCCCCAACATTGTTTATTACCGTGTTGCTGGATTGGGTTTGAATAGCGCCAATCAAATTGAAATCAAAAATAAAATCATTGCCAAAATTTCTCGCCGAGAAGTTGCTACTAAATTTCTGCAACCAGCACCGGCCAGAATAGTCAAAGAACTTCTTGAGCAAGGATTAATTACTGAGTTACAAGCAACCCTTGCAGCCAAAGTTCCGATGGCTGATGATATTACCGTCGAAGCTGATTCTGGAGGTCATACAGATAACCGTCCCCTGGTTTGTGTGTTACCTTCTATTATTGCCTTGCGGGATGAAATTCAAGCACAATATCATTACCAAACACCAATTAGAATCGGAGTAGCAGGGGGAATTGGTACACCACAATCAGCATTAGCAGCTTTCATGATGGGTGCTGCTTATATAATGACCGGTTCCATTAATCAGTCGTGTGTTGAATCTGGGGCTTGCGAACATACCAAAAAGTTATTAGCTCAAGCAGAAATGGCTGATATGATTATGGCCCCAGCAGCAGATATGTTTGAAATGGGAGTCAAATTGCAAGTTCTCAAACGGGGTACAATGTTCCCCATGCGAGCGCAGAAATTATTTGAACTCTATCGCGCTTATGATTCCATTGAAAGCATCCCCCTTGCAGAAAGAGAGAAATTAGAAAAGCAAGTTTTTCGCAAAACTATTGCTGAAGTATGGGAAGGAACTGCGGCTTATCTGTCCCAAAAGAATCCTGAGAAACTTGGGAAAGCAGTTAATAATCCTAAACTGAAAATGGCGTTGATTTTTCGCTGGTATTTAGGATTATCTTCTCGTTGGTCTAGTTCTGGTGAAAAAGGTAGAGAAGTCGATTATCAAATTTGGTGTGGCCCGGCAATGGGCGGTTTCAATGACTGGGTACGCGGTTCTTATTTGTCTGAACCAAATAATCGTGGTGTAGTTGATGTTGCTAATCAAATTATGACTGGTGCAGCCTTTTTGTATCGTGTCCAAAATTTGAAAATTCAAGGACTGCAAGCTTCCGATTATTACAGTCAATATCACCCTGTTCGTTCTACATCATTGTTGGAGCTTTAAAAATGACTATAAAACAGTCTTTCACCGCAGACGATATTCAAATATTTTTGGTATCTAACTTAGCTAAATTGCTAGGAGTCGCAACTGATGAAATAGATGTCAAGGAACATTTAGAAAATTATGGGTTGGATTCAGCCCAAGCAATGATTCTAGTAAGTAACTTAGAAAAGTTACTAGGATTTCAACCATCTCCATTGCTACTGTGGCATTACCCAAATATTGAAGCTCTTTCACAGCGTTTAGCTGAAGAAGTGCAAGAAGGTTCACCAGTTCAAGATACAAAGGTAACACCCTCTAATCCCAACGCTGCACCCTCAATTCTAGATTTAGCTGCCGAGGCTGTTCTTGACCCTACCATCCATCCCGGTGCTGCATCTAATGTGCTTGTGGGTGAACCCAATAACATATTTTTAACTGGAGGAACGGGCTTTTTAGGAGCTTTTCTCATCCGGGAACTGCTACAAGAAACTAATGCGGATATCTATTGTTTAGTACGTGCTGCTAATGCTCAAGAAGGTAAAAGCAAACTCCAAAAGAATCTGGAACAGTATGCAATTTGGCAGGAAGAATTTAGCTCCAGAATTATTCCGATTGTCGGCGATTTATCTCAGCCTTTGTTAGGTGTTGGTTCGGAACAGTTTCAAATTTTAGCTGGCAATATTGATACTATATATCATAGTGCTGCTTTGTTGAATTATGTTTTTCCATACTCTGCACTGAAGGCAGCCAATGTTTTAGGAACACAAGAAGTTTTGAGGCTAGCTTGCCAAATTAAAGTTAAGCCTGTACATTACGTTTCTAGTGTTGCTGTTTTTGAATCGACTGCTTATGCTGGCAAGGTTGTTAAAGAACAGGATGAATTCAATCATTGGGAAGGTATTTATCTTGGTTACTCACAAACTAAATGGGTAGCTGAAAAGTTAGTTAAAATTGCTCGTGACCGTGGACTTCCTGTAACTATCCATAGACCACCACTGATTTCTGGTGATAGCAAAACAGGCATTTGTAACACACATGACTTTATCAATTTGATGACCAAGGGCTGTCTACAAATGGGATATTTCCCTGATGTAGATTATATGTTGGATATGTCACCTGTGGACTATGTAAGTAAAGCGATAGTTTATCTATCACGCCAAAAAGAATCTATAGGTAAAGCTTTCAATTTACAACATCCCCAACCTGCTGCTTTGAAAATGCTAGTTGAGTGGATACGCTCTTTTGGTTATTCAGTTGAAATGATTCCCTATGAAAAATGGCAATCTGAGTTAATCAATAATGTGACTTCTGTGGACAATCCTTTGTACACTCTGCGGCCATTTTTGTTGGAACGTTGGTCTGATGAACAACTGACTATTCCTGATTTGTATTTACAAGCTAGAAGACCTCATATTAGCTGCCAAGATACTCTTCATGCACTAGCAGGTAGTTCTATTGCTTGCCCTCCAATTGACTCTCAATTGTTTATGACTTATACTGCCTACTTGATTCAAAGCGGCTTCTTGAATCTCGCTTAGTAATTCATAAATTGCGTAGGATGTGTCAAGGCTAAATTGTTGCAAAAAAAAATTGTAGTAGCGCGGCAAGCTGAATTTATTGGGTTGAATTATTCTGTTAATGATTAGAGTTTGGTTTTGTGAGTTTTTTAAACCCAACATTTTAAGCATGTCACGCTAGTAGGTTGGATTGAGGAAGGAAACCCAACATTTTCAGAGATTGGTTGGGTTGAACGAAGTAAAACTACAAATCTTCAAAACCTACGCAGTATTGCACTGCCATCTACATTTAATGCACTATTT
The DNA here is from genome assembly GCF_034530775.1 of Nostoc sp. DedSLP04. Lineage (NCBI taxonomy): Bacteria > Bacillati > Cyanobacteriota > Cyanophyceae > Nostocales > Nostocaceae > Nostoc > Nostoc sp. DedSLP04. The sequence goes on from NZ_JAVRCL010000050.1 coordinate 52,203, forward strand.
TAGCCTTGACACGCTACTACAAAATAATTTTCTTTAGTCCATGTTTTTTAAAACTCAGTACTACTGAATAACCAATATTTCAGATGCCAGCAATAACTTATACACTAACAGCGGCAATATAATTGCCCTGTTTTTTTATGCTCAATCATGTAAATTTTTAGTATTCACCTCTTGACAGAAGCAATCGAGGATAGAATGGTTAGTGTCTGGCATAAAAGTTTAATTTTACCCGCTTGCTTTTGTGAGTAATCAAAAGTGACAGCTAGCAGTCTTAAATAACCGAGCTTCTTTAATGCCTAGCTTTTTCGATGCATAAGTCCTAAATTTACGTTTGGACTGCTACATCTATCTAATGAACTACACAAGCATTTGAAAGGGTAATAACTCAAGATATTTCTCGTTGGGTCAGATATTACGCGTACTTAATTGTAGAACGAGAACCACTGTAAATGCAACGCAGCTTCATCAAGTTGAATTCACTAACATTCTTACATGAACACAAAACATCAAGATCAGAGCAAGAAAACTGCTCTTATTACTGGAGCAGCTGGTGGAATTGGCTACGAATTAGCATGTATTTTTGCTGCTCATGATTACAATTTGGTCTTAGTAGACAGAAATGGGCCAAAGCTAGTAGAAATTGCAGTTAAGTTCCAAGAAAAATTTGGGATTTTTGTCAAAACTATTGTTAAGGATTTATCTATATCAACTGCTCCTGAAGAAATTTTCACGGAGTTGCAACTTGCCGATATTAATGTTGATGTGCTGGTAAATAATGCCGGATTTGGTATCTATGGATTATTTCACGAAACAGACCTAGCTACTGAACTAGAAATGCTACAGGTAAATTTGGTATGTCTCACCCATTTAACTAAGCTATTCGTGAAGCACATGGTCAAGCAAGGTGAAGGTAAGATATTAAACGTCGCTTCGGCTGCTGCTTTTCAACCTGGGCCTTTGATGGCAGTTTATTTTGCTACTAAAGCTTATATCTTATCTTTTTCAGAAGCGATCGCTAATGAATTAGAAGGTACAGGTGTCACTGTGACAGTTCTTTGCCCAGGCTCAACAGAATCTGGCTTTCATGAAAGAACGGGGATGGCAGACTCTAAATTGCTTAAGGGTAAGAAGATGATGGATGCACGAACAGTAGCAGAAATTGGTTTTCACGCTTTAATGAAGGGCAAAACCATTGTTATTCCTGGTTTTATGAATAAACTACTTGCAAAAAGCGTCAGATTTGTACCTAGAAAGGTGGTGACAAGAATTGTGAGAAATATGCAGGAAGATAAATAGGGGGCATGGGGCATTGGGCATTGGGAATTGGAGAATAATTAATGACTAATCACTAGTATTAATATTGCCAGCATTTTAAATTCCAGCCAAAATTCGCCACAGCAACAGCAGCAACATAATTGTTAGCAGGTACTAGTTCAAAAAGACTCCAATCTTCGGATATCTGTAACTTGGCTGGTTCTGTGGGAGTGAGCGATACTTCAATTTGCTCTAGCTGAGATAGTCCGTCTCCAGTTGCTTTTAAATAAGCTTCCTTACAAGTCCAGTAACGGAAAAATACTTCTTGCTGTTGGTTGGGAGATAGCGATCGCAACATCTCATATTCTCTCGGTAAAAAGAACCGTTTGGCAAGACTTTCCAAATCAGACATCGGGCGAATATATTCTAGGTCTACACCAATTGGGCGAGTACAATTCACTGCACATAAACCCAACCCTTGGGAATGAGACAAGTTAAACGCCAGTCCACTATCGGCAAATTTATCTGCTAGTACTGGTTTGCCACGCTGTTGATAATTAAACTCCACTTGTAACGGTTGGATACCCAAGTAGCGCCCTAATATAGTTCGCAGGATACCACGACCTGCGATGAAACGCTGCCGATGTTCCTGAAAATAGAACCGTTCAGCACGAGATGTTTCGTCACTGGAAAGAGTCGCTGCTAAATTTTGCAGCTGTACTTCTGGTTGGTCAAGTTCTATGCGCCAGACATGAATCTCATCCGGTAGCAAAGTTAAATTCGTCGGTGCAGGTAGCCAAATATTATTAGAAGCGGTCATTGAGTCAAAAATTCAAGAGAGTTGTACTTTAATAGTTTGTTTAATTACGACGATATTATGGGTGAATCTGGTTTGACGCTTTAGCATTACTATATACAACTGCGCCTGTTTTTCCTAGAATATGCCATAGGTATTGTTAGATATTAAGTCTAGCTGTAAACATAAATACAGATAGCCGCGATTGCTTTTGCCAGCTAAATATTATAATTTATTACTCTAGATGTACGCTTCTCAACTCCATATAAAATCCCCTGAGAGAGCATACTTTAAAACTCTTAACAGAGAATCGCAAATTTTATTTTGGCTACAACATTAGCTATTACAGCATTACTCAAAGGAACTACGACCAATGTCTGCAAGTGTTCTGAAGTAGATATATCTTCAGTAAGAAATAATTTTTCTCAGAAAGTGTTAAATCTGGAACAAAAAACCCTTGCCAAAGCTTGTTAAAAACCTATTACAACTACTTTTTTCTAGAACATAGTGAGGATGAATGATTCTTAATTTGGAGTACTTTGCCTTTTTTATACTGCTACTAACAGCGCTACTATTGGCAATTAGGCAAATGAGCGTTGCTTTGGATGAATTAGATATTGCGCGTTTTACTCTCTGGACGGGTATTGCTTCTGTTATTGCTGGTTTACCAATGATATTGTGGTAGCTTCTGGGTCAATGCCATCCTCTCTATTTTGGGCTTCCAAAATACGACTCCATCTGTCGAACATCTTAGCAAATAGAATCTGTTCGTTGTTGCTCTAACCATTGTAAAACCCGATTCCATGCCCACCAAAGATCGGGGTCTTGTACTTGACGCTGGCACTCTTTGCTACTGAGATAGCCAACATGACCGCCATACTGAGTAAGTAACAAATCTATTGCAAAATTGCGATCGCACGCTTCTTCTAATTCCGGTATGATAGCTGGGTCAAAAAGTGGATCGTCCGCAGCATATAGAATCAAAGTCGGTTTCGAGATTTGCGGCAATATTTGCAAAGCACTACTAGCTTGGTAATATGCTTCCACAGAAGGAAAACCAAGTCGCTTAATTACCAATTCATTATCAAAACCCCAAATGCTATTTGCTCGTTCAATCGCTTCTGGGTCAAGGCTTCCAGGATGAACATCATGAATCCGCCACGCCAGTTTTTTTAAATTTTGGGCAATCCCTGCTTCTAAATATCTACCAAAGGGCTTTGTAACCAGATAAGATAGCGATCGCTGTGAATCTAAACTCGGACAAATCACCATACCACCGCCAATATCGCTATCTTCTAATCCTAAATCTTCATCCTCCTTAATCACCTCACCAGCCACCTTCACCGCCCATAACGCCAATTGCCCTCCTAAAGAATACCCTGTAAACCAAAATTTCCCCGGACATCCCATTGCCTTCGCAGCGGCGGCGATGCGAACAAAATCTTCCCCTTCATACAAACCATCAGAAGTTAGAGTCGGGGACAAAACGGCCGTTTTGCCGTGGGCCCGCCAATCAAATAACACCACAGCATAACCTTGAGCGTAGGCCTTACGTCCTAGCACTCTCAAAAACCATTCTGTCTCTAACTCTCCGGTAATACCATAAGTACCGATAATCGTGCTATGAGCATTTTCCGGGATGGCAACCAAGCCAAAAATTGGCACACCTTGGCCACCAATAAAGATTTTTTCGTGATAAGACGGTTCTTGTAAGAAAACAGTACTTTCCCAGTTACGTTTTCCCCACAAAGCGGTGTATACAGTCATCATCACACCGTTTTGTAAAAACCAAGACGGATTGTAGGGGGGAGTATAACACATCATAGACTATAAGATTTCGTGTAATTGAGTCTTGATTTCACAGTCATTTAATCTTAATATTTATGTAAGATTTAGAAACTTTTTTAGAATTGATTCAAAAATCTTTGTATCTATCAAAGGTTGTTAATTATCCTTAATAAGTAGTAATAATTTTTTAAGAATGCCGAGGATTCTTGTCATAGACGATGACCCAGCGATTTCAGAACTAGTTGCCGTCAACTTGGAAATGGCTGGCTACGATGTTAGTCAAGCTGAAGACGGCATCAAAGGTCAAGCGCTGGCTCTCCAGCTGCAACCAGACTTGATCATGCTCGATTTAATGTTGCCCAGAGTAGATGGGTTCACCGTTTGCCAACGCCTGCGCCGCGACGATCGCACCTCTGAGATTCCCGTGTTAATGTTGACGGCTTTGAGCCAAACTCAGGACAAGGTGGAAGGCTTTAATGCTGGCGCAGATGACTACCTCACTAAGCCTTTTGAAGTTGAAGAACTGCTGGCGCGGGTGCGGGCACTTTTGCGGCGGACTGACCGGATTCCTCAAGCCGCAAAGCATAGTGAAATTCTCAACTATGGCTCATTAACCCTCGTTCCCGAAAGATTTGAGGCAATATGGTTCAATGAGACGGTGAAATTGACTCACTTGGAATTTGAGCTACTTCACTGCTTGCTGCAACGTCACGGTCAAACAGTTTCTCCTAGCGAAATCCTCAGAGAAGTTTGGGGCTACGATCCTGATGATGACATAGAAACGATTCGAGTGCATATTCGCCACTTGAGAACCAAGCTAGAACCAGATCCTCGCCATCCCCGCTATATCAAGACAGTGTATGGTGCTGGATACTGTCTGGAATTACCCGCTATACCTCCATCCAATGAAGGCGCTTCGGTAACAGTCGTTGAATGAAATCACGCTAAATTCCCTTATCTAAGCTATCACTTAGGCAAGAACTCTCTGTAACTCTTATTCCTTACCGCTTAGTTAAGGTTATTGGTGGGATTTAGTAGTATGTAGAGATGTTGCAATACAACGTCTCTACAAGTGCATCCGTTTTGTTAATAAAAAGCGTCTTTTGTCAATGAGTTAAAATACTCAAAGTAAGCTTAGTGAAAATGATAATCGTGTGAGGGAGAGGAAGAGGATGTGATTTTCCGTCGCACTCCTCTTCCTCTTTTTGATTATCATTATTTTCAAAGTCTTTGACAGCTTAAATATTATATGAAAAAGTTATGAAAAAATATTGTAACGACAGAATAACTTTGTCAAAAACGTGCTTAATTCTTAGGTAAATTCAATTATGAAACTGAAATAAGTTACAAAATTGGAGTTAATAATGCACTTTTTTATAAAAGGTTATTTGGTGAGTATGTTGGCTGGAGTCGTAAGCTTAGTGGCGAACCAAGCTTTGGCAGTAACGGCGCCAGGAGCTACTATGAAGAATTCTTTTCCCCAAGACAATTCATGTTTAAGCACTTCGAGTTATGGGGGAATTATCAATAACTGTAGTTACAGTGTTCAAGTTGTAGGAACCCTACAACTGTCACCAGGTTCTCACCCAACGTCAGTCAGAATTAATGGAAATAATAGCTCGTGTCAAGCAATTTCGATTAATGGTGTTGGAAACGGTGCCGCGTTTAGTTCTCTAGTTAATACTACTTCTGGGCCAAAAGTTTGGCAAACCCTGAATCTCGGTAATCTTTCTGTATTTGATGGGCCTGATGGGAATAGCGAAACAGGTACACTCTTTAGCTGTTCGCTCGAAGCTGGTGGCATTATAGGCAATTTCACAGCAAAGTAAAATTTCTGAAGCTAGATATTAGCCGTCATTGAATTTCTTAAATTGTAGTGCGATCGCGCTGTTTCATTACAGCGCGGTCTTGTTTCTACTTATTCCCGCACAATAAACCAAACCGAACTAACCCGCGTTCATAACCGCGACGCATCAATCCCAGCGATAACGCCCCTTGAATGGTAGTCCAACCAGCATTGAGTAAGCCCCAAAGTGCTTGGGGAGTAAATGCCGAATCAATGACTACATTCCAAAAGGGGGCGACGGCGGTTGACCAATCGGCGGTGCGAATATTGTTTAATGGAAGTTGACGGGCGATCGCTTCATACTCTGGTAAAGAAATTACATAAGGCAAACAATACACCCGATAAATATCCTGCAAATGCTTTTCTTCATCCGCCGTCAGTGGTAACTTATCAGTCGGTCGATGACACCAAGTCACCATAATTAACTTGCCGCCAGGTTTCAATACCCGATAACACTCCTGGAGAAACTTAGTTTTATCCGGCATGTGTTCGCCGCTTTCCAGCGACCAAACCAAATCAAAAGAATTATCAGCAAAGGGCATTTCTTGAGCATTGGCGACTTGAAACTGAGTTTTCAGACTCAAATTCGCTTCCATTGCGCGTTCCGTTGCTCTGGCAGCTTGCACAGGACTCAAAGTAATCCCTGTAGCCTTAGCATTAAACTTTTCTGCCAGGTATAAAGAACTGCCACCAATACCACAACCTACATCAAGGATATTTTCTGCTGCTTGTACCCCCGCCCAAGTGAGCAATTCCTCAATTAAATCAATTTGAGCTTGACGACGGTCTTTTTTCTGGCTGCCATCGACACCATAGTAGCCGTGGTGCATGTGTTCGCCCCAAATCTGTTCCCACAGACCAGAGGAAGCATCGTAGAACTGCTGAATTTGCTGGTAAAGTGTTGCACTCATGAAAAAAGTAGTATTGAGACGAATTAGAATTCAAAAAAAACATACAGGTAGGCTACCATGTATGTTTTTAATTAAATAAGGGTATTTTTACTCCGGGGAAGGTAAACCGAGATTTATCCTCCTGGAAAAAATTTCTCAGTTTTACCTTAATAAACTTTTCTTCGTCAAATTTATACCAATTATTCCAAACAACATACATATACAAGAAATGAAAACCTAGATTTACTCTAACTTTCTTAATTACGAATTACGAACTTGTACTGAGCTTGTCCTGAGTTTCGACTGCGCTCAACTACCACGTAGTCGAAGGGCGTAGCCGAAGTATTACGAACTACGAATTAATTATGACCGTTTCTCGCACAGTTTGCCTGGGATTTTTGACTGTCATCGCTATAGGAACCATCTTGCTAATGATGCCTTTCTCGACTAGCGATGGTACATGGAACGACCCTATTGTGGCGCTGTTCACCTCAACATCTGCGGTTTGTGTTACTGGCTTATCAGTGGTCGATCCTGGTACTTATTTTTCTTTTTGGGGTCAGCTGTTTATGACACTGTTGGTTCAGATTGGCGGTTTGGGCTATATGACAAGCACTACCTTTCTGATTCTGCTAATTGGACGCAAGTTTGACCTGCGACAAAAGGTAGCTATTCAACAAGCTTTAGACCGACCAGGAATGAGCGGGAGTGCCCAAGTCATCCGTTCAATTATTGCTACAACTTTAATTTTTGAAATTACAGGAATATTCTTACTTATACCAGCTTTCGTTCCAAAATATGGTTGGTATCGAGGACTTTGGTTGGCAACTTTTCATAGTATCAATGCTTGGAATAATGCTGGTTTTAGTTTGTTTAAAGATAACTTAATTGGCTATCAATCATCCTTTTTAGTAGTCTTTACCATTAGCATGTTGATTATCTTTGGGGGAATTGGCTATCAAGTAATTTTGGAAATGTATCTTTGGTTGCGCGATCGCATTCACAAAAAAACTCAAAACCAAGTCTTCACCCTAGATTTCAAAGTTGCAATCAGTACAACTCTGATATTATTATTAGTGGGGATAATAGCCTTTTTCTGTATAGAAATCAGAAACCCTGAAACATTTGGTTATCTAAATTTACGTGACCAGATATTAGTAGCTTGGTTTCAATCAGTTACTCCCAGAACTGCTGGTTTTAATACCATCGATATTGGCAAAATGACTACTGCTGGTCTATTTATTACAATTGCGCTGATGTTTATTGGTGCAAGTCCAGGTGGCACAGGAGGAGGCATGAAAACAACAACCTTGAGAGTTTTGACCAGTTGTACCAAAGCGATTCTTCAGGGTAAAGAAGAAGTTTTGTTGTACGATCGCAAGATAGCAATAACTTTAATTTTGAAAGCTGTAGGTGTGTTAGTAGGATCGGTAGCAACCGTAATTTTCGCTACGATTTTAATTAGCCTCACAGATCCAACATTAGATTTTATTCAAATTTTGTTTGAAGTAGTATCAGCCTTCGCTACTGTGGGACTTTCTACAGGTATTACAGCAAGTGTCTCTACAGGAGCAAAGCTCATCTTAATTGTCACTATGTACGTTGGAAGAGTCGGTGTTTTACTGCTGATGTCTGCCGTACTAGGAGATCCCCGCCCTACCAGAATTCACTATCCTGAAGAAAATTTACTCGTGGGATAGTTAGGGAGAGAGAGTAGGAGAAACAGGGGGAAAATAACAAATAACAAATGACAAATAACAAATGACTAAACTGATAAAATATACATTGGAAGGCAAAAATAAAATTTTTAATTCAAGCGGTATAACCGTTTTTTGCCCTAAATACAGGGAGCCATAATAAGGATAACAACGGTGAATCTGTCATCATTAAGTTTTTTTCGCAGTTTACGCAAAGATAATCAGCAATTTGCTGTAATTGGGTTAGGTCGTTTTGGTCGCTCTGTCTGTTCCACACTGCACAATTTTGGTTATCAAGTGCTGGCAACAGATATTGATGAAAAACGAGTTTCAGAAGCATTAACTGAGGGAATAGTTGGTCATGCTTTGCAACTAGACTCTACAGAACCAGCTGCACTCAAAGAAGCTGGAATTTTTGAATTTGATACTGTAATTGTCGCAATTGGTAACTACGTTCAAGAAAGTATCATAACCACTCTCAATGTGAAAGAGGCTGGCGTGCCTCATGTAGTTGCTAAAGCTTCTAGTGAAGTTCATCGTAAACTGTTGCGGCGAGTAGGCGCAGATCATGTTGTTTTTCCTGAGTATGAAGCGGGTTGTGCCCTAGCGCGTACTCTTACTAAACCAGCAATTCTAGATCGGTTTGACCTCGACCCCGATAACAGTATTGTAGAGTTGATTGTGCCTGATGAATTTCACGGCAAAACCATCACTGAACTGCAACTTCGTAACCGCTACGGTTTAAATTTGCTAGCAGTAAGCCAGGATGGGAAATTTCAAATTAATCCTGACGCTACCAAGCGTTTAGAGCGTGGTTCAGCAATGGTTGTTATTGGTTGCAATAAAGATATTAATCGTTTGCCGATTTAAAAAAGTTAGGAGTTAGGAATTAAAAGTTAGGAGTTATGCCGTGTGCAACTTTTACTCAAAACTAACTTCGAGTAGAGAATAGACTTATTGGATGAATCAAAAGCCCTCACCCTAAATCCCTCTCCCAAGTTTGGGAGAAGGGGTTGGGGGATGAGGGCAAATTGCCTTAACTCTGAGTTTTTTATTGTCCGGGACTTGTTGAAGTGGATTGTGGTTCGACTGAGACAGGTACATCGCCAGGGTTTGCGGGCGTTTCTGGTTGATTTGCCGTTTGTGGCTCAGATGTTTGTACTGTAGAATCTGAACTCTGAGAAGGAGTAGCTGTTTGACTGGCTTGAGGTTGCTGTTGCCCATTTTTCTGAGCAATTTGCTGCATTAGCTGCTCAATTTTTTGGGCTTGTTCAATGTTACCTTGCTCGCGATATTCATTGTGAGCGCGTTTCAAGACTCCACTGGCTTTTTTGAATTCGCCCTGATTATATAAAGTTACTCCCAAGTTATAGTAAGCTGAGGCACTTTTTGGATTTAGGCGAATCGCTTGCCGATAAACAGAAATAGCCTCAGAAGCTTGACCATGCATTGCTAGCAAATTCGCCATGTTGCTGTAGGCTACGGCATTTTTAGGATCTAGCTTCAAAGCTTGGCGATAATTGGCGATCGCAGGCTCGATTTGACCTTGTTGTTGCAAGGCGATCGCTAAGTTAAGATAAGCATTGGCATTGCTGCCATCTAGACTAATTGCTTTTTGGTAGGCAGCGATCGCTTCCTCTGACTTTCCTTGTTCATACAGCAACAAACCCAGATTATACAGCGCTGCCACCCTTGTGGAATCGATCGCCAAGCTCTGGCGATAAGCGGTAATTGCTGCATCTTTTTCTCCTTGTCGGTGCAACACTAACCCTAAGTTGTAATAAGCTTCGCTAGAATTGGGATTAACTTTTATCGCCTCTGTAAATTCATGTAAAGCTTCATCCAGGCGATTTTGCTCTATCAATATATTACCCAGATAATTCCGTGCTGCCCCAAGGTTAGGATCTCGCTGTAACGCTTGACGAAAGGCATATTCTGCACCTTGTAAGTCTTGGCGGTTATAGCGCGTAACTCCTTGCTGGAAAAAGCTAGCTGCTTCGAGATCCTGAGAAATTGCAGTTTCTGCCAGCAGCTTGCTAACTGGGAAATTAGTAATTGTCGGTGCAGCCAAGAGCAAAAATGCAGAACAGCCACCGAGTGTTACCTGACAAAATAAATTTAACCAATGAGAAAATAGGTATTTTTCAGACATTAATAGCAGACCTGTACTTATTTTTAACCCCTTATAAGTCAGAGTACCCACCACGAAAGAAAAAATTCCCAATTTCCAACTTTTAACTTCTAACTCTTGTACAGACGCGATTAATCGCGTCTCTTTCTTGTACAGACGCGATTAATCGCGTCTCTTCCCACTCCCCGCTCCCACAGCTGACGGCAAAATTAGCATGGCATCACCGAATGAATAAAAGCGATATCCAAAAGCGATCGCTTCGTTGTATATATTCAATAATCGTTGTCTGCCAATTAGGGCACTTACCAACATCAACAAACTAGAACGCGGTAAGTGAAAATTCGTAATCAAACCATCTACCACCCGCCATTGGTAGCCGGGATAAATAAACAAGTCTGTTTTTCCGCAAAATGGTTGTAAATTACCAGATTGAGCCGCCCCTTCTAAAGCCCGTACTGCCGTCGTTCCCACAGCAATAATTCGACCGCCAGCAGCTTTAGTGGCGCGGATTTGCTCTACTGTAGCGGCAGGAACTTCAATCCATTCTTCATGCATCTGATGGGTAGTTACGTCCTCTACTTCCACAGGGCGAAATGTGCCGACACCAACGTGTAGCGTCACAAAAGCTCGATCGATTTGGCGATCGCCCAACTTTTGTAATAATTCTGGGGTAAAGTGTAATCCTGCCGTCGGAGCTGCGATCGCTCCTGGTTGTTTAGCATAAACTGTCTGATACTGCTCATCAGCTGCTTCTGAGGTAGTGATATATGGTGGTAACGGTACTTCACCAAATACCTCTAACAGTTCCACCAAAGTCTTACCCTCTGGTACATCAAATTGCAACAAACGCCCCCCAGTAGCTGCATCTGTTTCTAGAACCGTAGCCGTGAGTTGGTGACACTTCGACAAGCTCAGTGCATCGCTGGGTACTAAAGAAGAATCTTTACAATCCTTAATTCCTAATTGCCTTCCTGTAAAAACAATCTTCGCTCCCCGTTTGAAGCTTTTTCCTGGCTTAACTAAAGCTAACCAACAGTTATGCTGCCGTTCTTCCAACAGCAACACCTGGATTTTCGCACCAGTGGATTTATGACCATAAAGCCGCGCTGGAATGACTCTTGTATTGTTCATAACCAACAAATCACCAGAGCGCAGCAGTGCAGGCAAATCATGGAAAATATGGTGTAGAGGTGCTGTTTCGATGCCTGTAGTCGGAGAATCAACTACCAGTAACCGCGAACTATCTCTAGGAACTGCTGGGTTTTGGGCAATGAGTTCTGGAGGTAGTTCGTAGTCATAGCCAGCTACCGAGCAATCTAATTCAAAATTTTTTTCTTGTGGGCTAGATGTATCTTTCAAATTGACTTGTACTAGTTTTTGGTTTATTTAGTATTTATACTCTCTTAAAAAGGCTGAGTTAAGTTTTACCTTATATTGGAACTTTAAGGCATCTTCGCTCAGTTTTGCCGCTAGGCTATAAGATTGTTACTATTAAGTAACACGGAAAAATTAATATAAAAATTGGGTAAACCTCCCCATCTAAAAACGGGGGCTTTTACCCTACCGGGAACAGGCACTGATTGACGAATATAGATATGTAGGATTGGCTTTGATCCCAAGCACCAACAAACATGGAATACTTGTACTATCTGGCAAATGCCAGTCTAACCCTGAGGGTCGTTCAACACCTCCACGCTAGACCCCAGACACCAGTTTCGTTCGTCACCGTAATTCATCAAATTGATGGCTGGGTGGTTAGGATCAAACTCAAAGGTCAAGTCTCGCCCCAAGAAGATGGCGACTTTCGGGCTTTTCTAAATGAATTAGGAATTAGCTATGAGCCGCCAATGAGGGTGCAAATGGCACTTTGGAGTTTGGAAGCTGGACAGTGCCCTGTGGATGTGATGCGTCGTTATCAGGTAGCGATCGTTTCTCACGGTAGCCCAGAAAGAGACGAAATTGAAGCGTTCCGGCAGCAGTTTGTCCGGGGCTTAGGTTACTGTCCAGAAACTTTAGCGTAAGCCTATTTGGTTCTAACGCTACTACAAAATTATTGGTCATTGGTAATTAAGATATTTTATCGATTACCAATTAACCATTATCAATTGAAAAGTCAAAAGCTGCCAGAATGTATTCTTGCAGCTTAAACTTGTATCCGGGTACTGATGAAGTAGCTAGAGCTTCCTGATTTGCTGTAACCCCAGTCAGATTTTTTGATATCCTTTGACAGTAGACAATAGCAACATCAAATCGACAAGAATAATCTGCCTTCTCAGGATACTGGGCTAAAAATATTCCAGCTGTACGCCAAATTTTTGCTTGCTTTTGTGGGGTGATTGCGCTTCTTCCTCCGGCATCCCAATTACCAGAACTACGGGTTTTGACTTCAACAAATGCCAATAATGAGTGCTGAGTGCTGAGTGCTGAGTAAGGAGTAAGGAGTTTTTCCCCAGTTTGTCCATCATATTCAGCGATGATATCAATTTCCCCCCAGCGGCTAGAAAAGCGACGATGGAGAATTATCCAACCAGTAGATTGCAACCATTGGGCTACTAGGTCTTCTCCTAATTGACCACTATTTGGACAATGCATATAAACTTTACTATTCTCGGTTATTTAATTTAACAGGAAAATAAGAGTTTCTAGTGGTTAGCCGAAATCATACTCCCATGATGTGCTTATCCCTCTTCTGTCACTTTCCGAGTATTCTGAATAAAAGGATTAAAAGAAAAA